>DATKMG010000282.1:0-14541 GCA_035541995.1 Terriglobia bacterium | reverse complement strand
TGTCACCTCCCTCGGTTACCGAGATTAGAATACACAGATTCCACTCGGTAAGCAAGAGGAAAATGAGATTATACCGAAAATATGATCTTGGCCTCGGTCATCCCTGGCCTAGGATGCTAGGAACTCACCTCGTGCCCAGGTCGCTCTGAGCGGAGAACGAATCTCATTTTGAGGATGAGCACCTATGACTTATTCCATGACAGGACTAACTGATTCCGGTTCCATAAGCCCATGGCAACTAGAGGCTCTCTTTGACAGGTTTCCGGGAATCCTGCCCTATCGTCTTTCTGCCGAGTGGGGATGGCGCGATTCAAAGTGTGACAGGTTGTGAGGTTGAAGGCTGGAGAAGGCTTCAGAAGAAGAGTAGCCAGCGGCAAGCCCAAGCCCGAGGCAAGGTACGCCGTCACTGGTCCAATACTGTTTCCCTTGATTTCGTGGCGTCCCGGCAGGGCCTGGGATATCTGGAACCCCTGCCTAGGTTCGCACGAATTTCGGGGAAGAGTTCCGGTGGTAACGCGCACTGGCGCGTAACCACCGGCTACTTTCTCGCGTTCCTTCGGGACAACAAAATCTAAGGGTTTCCTCTATAGCCTTTCGCGCCTTGGATGGCACCCGAGAGACAGTGGCATCGTGACTAGCTGACTTTAGGCTGCTAAAATAGACTTAATGATCAATAATTCCCTTAATGGGCTCGAAGAAGGCTGATTCTGTGACTTCCGACCGAACTATTCTGCTGAGCCTCGCCCACCCCGATGATGAGAGCTTTATTGCGGCTGGAGTTACCGCCAAGTATAGGACCAGAGGTGCGGGAGTAATTCTAGTGACTGCCACCCTGGGACAAGAAGGAAAGACAGGCAACCCACCCGTTTGTGCGTACAAGGATCTACCGAAAGTGAGGGAAGAGGAATTATTAACTGCAGCCAAAATAATGGGAGTCGAAGAGGTACACTTGCTAGGCTATCATGATCGGAAACTGAGCGATGTACCCCATATGGAAATACGAGAGAGACTCGTCGCTCTGATCCGAGAGCATCGTCCTCAGGTCGTCATCTCTTTCGATCCCAATGGCACCAATTTGCATCCGGACCATATTGCCATCAGCCGGTTCACATCAGATGCCATTGCGGCAGCCGCTGACAGTCGGTGGTGCACGAATTCGGGCGAACCACACCAAGTCCAGCGTCTTCTGTGGACGACCCCGATTCCCTTCTGGGAACTCGCCCGCATGGAGAATGGCTATTCTCAACCGGGCGTTGACTTTGCCATTGACATCCTGCCTTGGGTTCCCCTCAAGATCCAGGCCTTGAAGAGCCACAGGACTCAGCACCTTTCCATCGATCGAATTTTCTTCAGCTCGTCGGATCCTGTGCCGCTATTGCGTTTCGAGGTCTTTCGGCAGGCCTGGGGGCCGCGGTTAGATCACCGACCAACGAATGATTTGCTGGCGGGGATATGAATAAGCGAATCTCTACGAAGGCAAGGACTCAGCTAAACCGGAGCTTTAGATCTCATGCCCGATGATCCACACATTGGAAGCGCCAGCCTGGACGAGGAGCCACTTATTGCTGAGTTGCACCCTGGAATGACACGAGGGAACCGCACCAGCAAGGAACCTATGAAACAGGGCCACCTCTTTCAAAATGTGCCATTGAGGGACTCACTTCAGATTTCTTTGGTCATAGGGGCCGCGGCGGGAATTGTCAATGAGCTTTCTGAAATGAATACCCAGCTTCCTCCGCAATTCAGCCCACTGAATCTCCTGCAGCAATTTGGGCTCTACGCCTCCTGCTGTTTTCTGGCACTGGTTTTTGCCCAAAAGGTCCATTTTGAAGGACTGTTGTGGAAGAGACCACAAAGCCAATTCAGAAAGGTGCTCACTCTCCTGCTCTACGGGGCTGTTCCCGGGATATTGATCGGATTGGTCTATACCAGGCAATTCATTCCTGTCCGGTACAGCCCTCGGGTGCCCCTCTGGATCCGGCTCATCCGGAGCCCTTACGATTCGTTGATTTATTCTTTGCGGGCTGCGATTTGCGAAGAGCTGGTCTTCCGGTTCCTCTTATTCACGGGCTTTCTCTACATCTTGAGGAGAATCTTCCAGCCGCTCGTCGATCACGGGCATGCCATAGCGCGATGGATTCCTCTGCTATTCTCGATCCTGATATCTTCCCTGTTGTTTGGAATTGCTCATGGACTGTTCGGGTTCGCCAGCGCTTTCCTAGCCAGCCTGATCCTTTGCCTGTGCTTTTTGAGGGGTGGGTTGGAGAGTGCCGTCCTGTGTCACTTTATTGCTGACTTTGTATTCTACAACCTGGTCTATTTGTACGCAGGCGGGTTGCTGAGTATCTAGAAGCAAAGAATCCAGGTGCATATCTGACGGAATACCAGGACGATTCTATTGAGGGTCCCGCAACAAACGGTGCATTGACTCTCTTTGAGTTTTTGATACTCCCGCCTTCTATTCTCGTAGGAGTGCCGTCCGCGATCCTGCTTTCATTGACCCCCTTTAGACGCTCGTGTATATTTACGAACCAAATGGGGATCAGGGACTGCTTGGACAATGCTCTTGCCGTCAACATTCAGGATCGAAAAACTGACTGATATCGAATTGCTGCGCCAATGTATTGATGTGCAACGACAGGCGTGGGGATTTGCAGAGGTAGATGTTGTCCCTCTGAGAATGCTGGTGGTTTGCACGCGCATTGGAGGGCAGGTATTAGGAGCTAGGGACTCCGAGGGAAAGGTGGTGGGGTTTCTAAATGCCCTTCCGGGTTTCAGAGATGGAAGGGTGTATCTCCATTCCCACATGTTGGGGGTTTTGCCAGGGTACCAGAATCTCGGTGTTGGCCGTGCTTTGAAATGGGCTCAGCGGGAGGAAGCTCTTGCACGTGGAATTCGACTGATCGAATGGACATTTGACCCACTTGAGTTTCGAAATGCACGCCTCAATATTCAATTGCTGGGGTCGATTTCCAGGAGGTACCTGGTCAATATCTACGGAATTTCCAGCAGCCCACTTCACCGCGGGCTGCCTACTGACCGGCTCATAGCTGAATGGTACCTTGACAGTCCGCGGGTGAGGGCTTTCCGGCTCAAAGAGATGCGAGGAGCCGCCGTTCCTTGTGCACTTAAGGTTGAACTCCCACTGAATTTCGGCGAGCTTAGGAAGAATGATCCCCCGGCAGCTCTGCAGGTACAACTGGAATTTCGCGAGCGGATGTTAAGGCTTTTACAGGAGAATTACTGTGTGGTGGGTTTCGAAGTGAATAGTACGAGCCAGAGGGCCCAGTATTATCTGCAATCCCAAGTCCCGGATATCCCCGAGATATGATCCTTTCGGCCAGATGGCTCGTCCCGATATCCTCACCCGTGATTGAACAAGGAGGCGTTGTCATTGAAGGGGACAGGATTATCGCTTTTGGCAGGATCGATTGGGTCCGAGGCCAATTTCCAGGCCATCCTGTCCGCGATTTTGGAGAAGCTGCCATTCTTCCGGGTTTTGTCAATGTTCACTCCCACCTTGAATTGTCGATCCTGCGGGGATATCTCGAAGGCCTTTCCTTCTGGGACTGGATTCGAAGATTAACCTGGACCAAATATCAGGTTTTGAGTCGCGAGGACATTCGTGTGTCCGCCTTGCTTGGTGCGATTGAAGCCGTACTTTCGGGAATTACGACCGTCGGTGACCCCATGGATTTGGGAGCGAGTCTCGATGCAGTCATTAGAACAGGCTTGAGGGCCGTTCTTTATCAGGAAGTATTCTCACCAGACGCGGAAGAGGCCGAGTCTGTGCTGGCGGGATGCAAGGAGAAATTGTGCTCGCTGCGGGCCAGGATTTTGAATTGGGAAGGCCTGAGCACGGAAGATCCATTGGATCATCTGATCGGCCCCCCTGACATCGTCACGGTTGGCTTGCGAAAACACCGCGTAAGTTTGGGACTATCACCCCATGCTCCCTATACAGTGAGCGCTCCGCTATTCAAGTTAGTTCATCTTTTGGCCCAGGCCGAACGGCTTCCGATCTGCATTCATATCGCTGAGTCTGAAGCGGAAAGTCAGCTGCTGGAAAGTGGCTCTGGTCCCATTATGGATGCTTGGCAGCAACGAGGGATTGTCTGGTCGGCACCCCAATGTACCCCCGTGGAGTATCTCCACCGCCTGGGAGTGATTGGGGAATCGACTCTTCTGGTTCATTGCATCCGGCTTAGCGATCAAGATTTCGGGATTCTTCGTGCGACGGGGCCTTCCATCGCCCACTGCCCCAAGTCGAATTGGAAACTAAGGCATGGGACGGCCGACTTGAAGAAACTTCGCCAAGGCGGCTTACGGGTGGGACTGGGGACAGACAGCGTTGCGAGTAACAACAATATGGATTTCTTTGAGGAGATGAGAGCAGCTTACTTTAACCCTTGTTGGTCAACTCGTCCATTGGTCAAGGAGCATGCGCAACAGACAGAGACAATCGGAGCTGCGGACATTCTGCGGATGGCTACGCTAGGTGGGGCGGAGGCACTGGGACTCGCCACCCGGATCGGTTCGATCGAAACAGACAAGCAAGCAGACCTCATTGTCATTGATCTTTCCCAAATTCATGCCCAACCCGTTTATTCACCCGTGACTACTCTGGTTTTCTCTTCAAGATCCAGTGATGTAATTCTGGTCATGGTGGGCGGAGAGGTAATCATGGAGGACCGCTGTCTGAAAGGGTTAAATCTTTCGATTTTACGCGAGCAGACGGAATCGATTCGCCAAAAACTTGTTCATGTCGCCTAGAAGGTTGAAATTCCGTTTTTTCACCAGCGCAATGGTTCTTATATGGTGCGGGAACTTCATTGCACTCAAGATATGTCTGAGGTTCTTATCTCCCTTCGGCGTTACAACTTATCGGGTAGTCGTCTCAGCCCTGCTTCTGCTCCTGATTTATCTCTTGTGGGGAGACCGATTGACCCACCGAAAGCTAGGCCGACAGCAGGTCTGGTACTTTGTAAAGCTCGCCTTCTTCGGGTTGTTCGTCAATCAAACCCTGTTTGTTATGGGGCTGAGCCAAACTACGGTAGCCCATTCAGCCATCATTGTGACCTTTGGTCCAGTATTCACCTTGTTGTTTGCGTGGATGCGGGGGCAGGAACGATTGACGATTACATCTGTCAGCGGGATGGTGGTTTCGATTGCTGGAGTGATTCTTCTGAATCTCGAAAAAGACTTCACGTTCCAGACGCACCACCTCGTGGGAGACCTCTTGACCCTGGGAGGCTCAATTGCTTTTGCGTACTATACCGTTATTAGCAAGAATGCCGCTGCACTCTATGGAGCCCTGAACGCTACGTTATTTACCTACCTGGCCGGGGCTGGGCTCTTTCTCCCGCTGGGGCTTCCTCTGATTCTCAAAGCCAACTGGTTTGCGCTCAACTGGGCTGGTTATGCCGCGTTTGTCTATGTGGCAGCCCTTTCTTCAGTCGTAGCGCAACTTATTTTCTATTATGCCCTTCGGCGCATCTCCGCATCCAGTCTCGCTTCACTGACTTATCTCCAGCCCGTCATTACAACGATTGCTTCAGTGGTTTTGCTCTCTGAGAGACTAAGCCGCAATTTTGTTGTCGGAGCCAGTGTGGTAATCGGTGGAATTGTCTTGACTCATAGACGTGTTGGGCGGCACTAACCACAGTTACTCCTTGCGAGTAGTCCCTTCAATCACGCATTGAAATTCCCGCGAAGCTCGGCGCCTCCAGCGGCCGGAATGATTCGAAGATTTGGGTTGATTAACAACCTCACAGGTTCTATAGTCATTTTCGGTAGGCTCCGGGCACAGTGAGGTATAACGGAGTTCTTGGAGGATGGAAACCATGGACAGCCAGACTTCAAAGAAGAAGGAACCTGGAGTGGGCCAAGAGTCCATAACGAGTTTTGAAGCTAAACTGAGGACTGCAATTCTCAATCGCCTGGGGATGCTTTCTCCGGCGGGCAATGAGAAGGTCCTGGAGTACATCAATGCACTGATTGACTCCGAGGAAAAGCAGTTAGAATTTCACCGGCGGCAGGGCAGACTGTATCACCTGGGGGAAGAGGAAGAACTCGGTAAACAGGTCTAGCCGTCATTCCCCATTGAAAAATCTACCACTCAATTCCACTCCTCATTGTCCCCCTCGTTCGGGGTTGTCTCGGCGAGAAGGCCGGTTCGGGCGGAGAGGTTTCTGGTGGGCCAAGCTACGGCTCAGAGATTTTAAGCCTCGCGATGTAGCCACCCTTGCCAAGATTGACTCGCTCTGTTTCCCAGCGGCGCTTGCCTATAACAAGGATCAATTGTTGGAGTATCTTCGGCATCGGTCGGCAACGACTTTTATCGCCGAGTATGATTGGCAGATCATAGGCTTTGCGCTGGTCATTCATCAAAAAAGGGAGAAGCACATCCATTTGGTTACTCTAGACGTCTTGCCTCAATATCAAGGACTGGGGATCGGGAAGTGGCTGTTAGGCGCGGTCTTGCAGTTGGCGGCCTCCGTGAAGGTCGCAAGGGTCCAGCTGGAGGTGGCAGTGACAAATCGGGAAGCACTAGGCCTTTACCGGAAATTCCGATTTCGGATTGCACGGAAAATGAAAAGGTACTATGCCGATAACACAGATGGCTTCTTCATGGTTTTGGACTTCGTAGCCCAAAGCGCACATTTGGAATGCGCCTCAAACAAGAATTAGCCTATAATATGCGCCGTTTTGAACTTTGAAAGGAGGGGTCTCTCCCGAAACTCTTCCTGCACATGATCGATATCTGGAAAGTAAAACGAATCGAACCGAGAATCGCTCTGACACTGCCCGTTGTTCTAGAAGGGACTGACGTCGACAACGTCCAATTTCGGGAAGAAACGACTACGGAAAATGTGAGCAAACACGGGGCTTGCCTGATTGTTTCACATAAGTTAACGGTTGGAAGCATTGTTACCATTAACGGTTCACAAGGGAAGTTCAAGGGTGAGGCTGTAGTGAAAGGTATCTGGATCGACGACACTGACAGAAAGACCAAAATCGGGATTCAATTTGTTGGACCCGTCCAAAACTGGGTAGTAACATAAATCGCCTGAAAAGCCATTCCAGGCTTGAGTCATCGACTCTTCAAGAGCAGTCATTTGAGCCGTTGCATGAGATGGAGGCTAGAAAATCACGGCCGGCCGTCACTTTGGATTTCTCTCCCCCAAAGAAGGTATTTAATTCGGTTTAGCCTGATTGGTTTGGGCGTAGTTTGGCTTCTTTCCAGTCCTGGCTTGCCCGAAGATCTCCAGATCACATATCAAATTGGAGTGTTTCAACCTGCTAAAAGACGCATCGCAGTCAAAGCTGTTGTCCATGGCCTACCAGAAGGGAAATTCGTACTTCGGCTGCCTGGCGAAGCAAATGATCTGGAAACGGATCGGGTTCGGCTGAGTGATCTCGACCTTCAGGACTTGAATGGAGATACCGTGCCATTCGAGGTTGAAGGAAGTAGTTTGACCTTCGAGAATAATGATACTCGAGAATTCGGGGTCACGTATGAGCTTCAGTTCCAAGCTCTCCCAAGCCCGCTCCATTTGAGTCATA
Organism: Terriglobia bacterium; assembly: GCA_035541995.1. GTDB lineage: Bacteria > Acidobacteriota > Terriglobia > Versatilivoradales > Versatilivoraceae > DATKMG01. The sequence continues at coordinate 6,975 of DATKMG010000282.1, read as the reverse complement.
TGGACGAGAGCAGGGGATTGATTAGTTCCAGAGATTTTCTGATTACAGAGGGGGAGATCCTCCCTTCTGCTGAAGTGCATTTTCAAGTGCCCTTGGGATGGAAGATTATCTCGCCGGCTCAGAAACTGGGTCCAGACGGTTACGAGGTGCTTTCCGGAGAGAGTACGGTTTTTTATCTTGGCAGGGCTAATGAGTTTCGGACAACCGTCAATAGCATGCCGATGGTACTTGCCGTTGAGAAAGGGTGGCCACTGGAGTCCGAAGCGACCCTAAGTGATTTGAAAAAAACCATCAAATACCTCAGCAAAACCAGCCAGGAGTGGCAGGCCCAACCTTCATTTGTAGTCCTGCTTGGAGATCACACGGATCGGAAGAAGGTTAAAGAGGTTTCTTTACATGAAGATAAGTTCCTGGCTCTAACGGCTCCTTTAGGAACCGAGCTCCCAAGTGAAACGTTGGAACTCTTCCGATACCGGTTAGCTGTGGCTATGATGCAATGTTATCTTCCTTATCTTGATTCAGTGCCAGTTTCTGACGTGACGCTTAGCCTGCGGGAATACCTCACCCAGAAAGTTCTCTTGAAGACTGGAGCTATATCGCGCGATCAGTTCCTGGATGCAATGGCTAGAGGATTCGCAAGCGAACCAGACGATTCAGATGGAAATCGCTTTCTCACCGTCCGCCCTAACAAGCGTCCCGCCCCCTCGCAGATTGGGTCCATGCAGCGCAAGATTCTCGTAGGTTTTCTTATTGATCTCTCGCTCAGTTTCAGGCCGACGGGACCTGTATCCGTTTTCGATTTCATTAAAGACACATATAGGAGTGCCCGGGAATCCGATCGGATTGAGATCGAGCTGCTAAGGCGATCGCAGACTGACAAAGGGTATAAGAGCCTCTTAAGGTTCCTGGAGGGCGGGTCGAGTCCCGAGCTCTGCTCGGAGCTCCTCAAGCCATACGGCCTGGTCTTGCTGCGGTCGGAAATGCCGAATTTGGGGTTCTCTCTTTCCGAATCGTTTCGGATCGTCCGCCTGGCCAAGCAAGGCGTAAAAGGGCGCTCGCCATTTCGGATCGGAGACAAGCTCATTGCAATTGACGATTTTCGTTTAGTGAAGCCTGATGACTTAATCAAAGCCAGAAGCCTGATAGGTACCAACCCTCAGGCTGTGATTACTCTGGAACGGGATGGTGACTTGCTTAGAGTTAAAAAGACCTTGGACCGGGATGTCCTTCTAAAACTAGAAGTGAACAAGCTGGCAGATGCCGATAAGCTGGAGAGGTTGGAGAGTCTTCTCATGAGGGAAGTTGAAGACTAGGTCCGACAGGTTGAATTGTCCTGGATGGATGACTTATACTAATTCTCAGTTCTTAAGGGGTGGATGGATCAAGATAAGCAGGTGAGTGGAGATTTCAGGACTCCCGAAGATGGGCCTGCAGAGACTGAGTTCCCGATTGCAACGAAACAGAACCGTCTAACATTTGAGACGAGAGAGTCTGGACCGCGTGAACGATACAAAAATTGATTCTCCAGGACCTGCCAACAATCTCTCCCTGGAAGCCGAATTGTCTCGCAGGCTGAATCTGTTCAACGAGATTGGGCGGGTGGTCTTGTCAGCCTTAGACCAGGAGGAGACTTACAAAGTGGCCGGAGATGCGATTCACTTTGCGTTGGGTTTCCGGCATGTTGCTATTTTCCAGATCGATTACCAGTTCAATGATGTCGTGCTGAAATCTCAAGCTGGGGATTTCAGCGGGACAATCCCCGCTGGTCTGCGCAAGAGTTTGGACAAAGGCTTCCTGGGTAAGGCTGCCAGAACAGGAGAAATCCAGGCAATCACGGTATCGGGAGATAACTTGGAGGACACTCTGGTTGGGCAGCCGGTTCGCGAAGTCTACGTCCCAATCAAGATAGCTGGCCAACCCTATGCCATCCTGTACGTGGCCAGTGAACAGGGGAGCAGCTCCGACGCGGAATATCCGGCCTTGCAAACCATAGCTGGTCAAATCGGAATTGCAATAGAAAACGCGAGACTTTTCACGGAAGTCAATCAGGGACAGAAGGAGTTAGGGCTTCTGCTGGACTCCAGCAAGGACCTGAGTTCCTCCCTGGAGTTAAACTCGATTATAGATCGGTTGGCTTACCGGTTGATGGATATCATTCCGGATTGCCGCCTTGGCCTCATGCAGCTGCAGGATCAAGAAAGAGCTACGCTCAGACGCTACTACAGTAAAGCCAGCATCGAGAACAAGAACTACTCGGTCTTCAGCATCAAGATTAGCGAGCATCCCGAACTGGCTGAAGCTATGCTGACCCGCAAAGCCACTGTGACCTATCATTTAGACAGCAGCATTCTTCCTCGTCACGTAGCCGATCAGCTTCGGGCCAGCGAATCTACCCCTTTTTTGGTGATACCGCTGATTGCCCAGGATAATATTGTCGGACTGATTGTCGTGAATAAGTTCGGGTTTCGCTGTTCGTTCAGCCAGAAGGAAGTGGGCATCTGTCAAGCGCTGGCGAACTTGGCCTCTATATCGCTCCACAATGCCTGGCTATTCGGGCAAATCAATGTGGCCAACGAGCAACTGAAAAAGCTCAGCAATCTTAAATCTGATTTGTTGCATATTATTTCTCACGATCTGAAGTCCCCCTTGACAGTCATTTCCGGGTATGCCGAGATCCTGATGGATGGCCCCGACCGGGTTGCCGACAACTGGGGGACAATTCTCCAGGAAATCATTTCCCAGACTCGAATGATGGCGCGGCTTATTGAAGACACGCTGGCTATTTCAAAGATAGAGTCCGGAATCATCGAACTGAACCTCGAAAACGTGGAACTCACCGTGGCGGTAGAAAACCTCATTGCCATCCATCAACATGAGTGTCCATTTAAGCGTGACCTTCGGGATTCTTTACCCAAGGTCAGGGCAGACAAATTGCGGCTACATGAGATTCTTGACAACCTCATCACTAACGCCATCAAGTATGCTGGACCTGACAATGAAATCACCATCTCAGCAGTTGCTGATCCTCAAAATGGAATGATGACCGTCTCAGTCACTGACCGGGGGTTTGGAATTTCGGAAGAAGAAATTCCGAATTTGTTCAAGAAGTTTTATCGGATCAGGAACGAGTCGTCTCGAAGGATTCGCGGGACCGGCTTGGGCTTGTACATCGTCAAACAAATGGTGGAGGCCCATGGCGGGAAGATCTGGGTAGAGAGCAAACTCCGTGAAGGTAGTACGTTCTCTTTTACTCTGCCTCTCGCCTCTTAGAACTGGCCTTTTCAGATTGCCTCATGGAATCCAAACTCTTCAAAGCGATTAGGAAGCTTTGGGAACCACCAGAAACGGAGAATCTCACCGAACCGAAACCGGAGTTTCAGACCCGAGAAACCCCCTTTCCCATGCCCCAACCCGAGGACTACGACCTCTATCGCCTCGATCCGCTTGCCAAGAGGAAGATGACCATCTGTAATTTGTTTGTGAACCACCAGAAGAGCATCGCTGAAATCGTGGAACTTCTAGAAGTGTCAAGGAAGATGGTGATCGATACCTTGATCGAAAATAGACTGATCGAAGATCGGCGGCAGAAGATTCTTGCCGTCAAGGAAGACCGAAGACATAAATGACCCTTTCTCCTGCAAAGTTTTTCAAGTTGGGGGGCACGGTGCTGCAAGTTCCGAAAGGAAGCCTCCGGCACTTTTGTCACTATTCATCCGTTTTGATTGTCGGTTTTTTGTTGCTCATGGGAACCGCGGCCTGCCACCGCAAGCGGGTGGCGGTTCAGCTACCCACGGGTACGGTCGCTGCTGGCACGCTTCCAGAAGATGAGCGTGTGGGTATTGCCTCTTGGTATGGAGATCCATACCACGGGCGCAGGACTTCAAACGGCGAAATTTATAATAAGTACGCATTAACAGCGGCTCACAGGACTCTGGCTTTTGACACTCTGGTAAAAGTGAATAATCTGGAGAACGGAAAAAGCGTAAAGGTCCGGATCAATGATCGTGGTCCTTTTGTAAAAGACCGGATCATCGATTTATCCTATGCGGCAGCTCAGGAAATCAGGATGGTTGGCCCCGGTTCGGCCAGAGTCCGGCTCGATATTCTTGAAACTCAAGCCAATCCGTATCCTCTGACAATTCAGGCAGGGGCATTCCGGCAGGAACAAAATGCGACCGACTTGAGGAATCGGCTCTTGGAGCGATTCAACTCCGTGTCGATTCGAGAGTACCAATCGGTGGACGGGGTCTTGTATCGAGTTTATGCCGGTGAATATACGTCTTACGAGCAGGCTTCAATTGCCTTGAGAGACTTAAAGAAACAGGGGATTGAAGGGTTTATCGTCCGATTGGACCACTGAGCAATAGATTTGGGCAAACGCTGCCTCAAATCAGGGGAAACGGATTGGCCGGGGCACTCCCGAGAAGACCCTCAACCTGCTCTTGAGCATGGTACGAGCTGCGGACCAGCGGGCCTGCTTCCACGTGAGGAATGCCTTTAGCTTCTCCAACTCGTTTCAATTCTTGAAACTCATCCGGATGGTAGTGTTTCAGCAATGGCAGATGCTTTAGCGAAGGCCTCAAGTACTGACCGATTGTGAGAATGTCTACTCCGGCAGCTGCCAGATCGTCCATCCCTCGATAGATTTCTTCGACTTCTTCTCCAAGTCCAAGCATGAAGCCAGTCTTGATTTTGACCTGGGGCGCACAGGTTTTCACTCTCTGCAGCAGATCCAGTGAATGTTGGTAAGAAGACTTTGGTTTGACTTTGGGGAAGAGTCTGGGAACCGTGTCCAGATTGTGAGCAAAAACGTCCGGGTTAGCGGCAGTAACCGTTTCCAGGTTTCGAAACGACCGTCTAAAGTCCGGGGTCAGAACCTCCACCTTAGTTCCAGGATTCAGTTCCCTGATCTTAAGGATCGTTTGAGCAAAGACATATGATCCTTCATCTTCCAGGTCGTCGCGGTCTACAGAAGTCACTACCGCGTAGCGCAACCGAAGCAACCCAACGGCTCTTGCGACACGGAGAGGCTCTTCCAGGTCATAACCTTGTGGTCTACCGGTTTTCACAGCACAAAAACCGCAGTGACGCGTACAGATATTCCCCAGGATCATGAAGGTGGCAGTCCCCTTGTTCCAGCATTCTCCAATATTGGGGCAGTTGGCACTTTCGCACACGGTATGGAGGCTATGGCTGCGAACCAATTTCTTAAGCTCATGATAGTTATCTCCACCGGGGAAGCGGACTTTCAGCCATGCGGGGTGGCGGGAAAAGCGGATACTAGAGTTTGCTAAAGTCATAAATCAAAACCGGCCTCAAGAGATTAGACCGCCCAGATAATCCATCCCTATCTTTGCTTAGACATTGATATCGATTGAAGGACAACATGCACCCTGCTACGTTTGACCGTCCTTGCTTGTGACGGAGACCCCTACCCGATGGCCACCATCCGTTCAACTGCCTTTCTGGCCCGAGTTTGAATATCCTCTGGAATCTCAATCTGGTACCGGTTGTACAACAGCGAATGCAGAGTATCGTTTAAGGTGATCTGGTTCATGTGTGGACACCGAACACTGCAAAGGCGGAGCATTTCCTTGTCAGGGTTTTCGGCGGCGATGTTGTCCCCCATGCTGCATTCAGTCAAGAGCAGATAGCGAGTTGCTTTGGAGTTTTCGACAAAACGAATCATTGCAGTGGTACTTCCTGCAAAATCAGCTGCGGCGGTAACCTCGGGGCTGCACTCGGGATGGGCCAGGACGAGGACATCCGGAAATTGGCTGCGAATTCTCCGGATGTCGTCAGTGGTAAATTTTTCGTGGACTTCACACTTGCCACGCCAGCCGATAATCGAGAATTCCAGGTCTTCCTTTCGGTCTTCAAGCCTGACGGGATGCTTTGTCGGAAAAATAATATGCTTTCCAGTTTCGCGGGCTACATTCGACGCCAAATATTCATCGGGCAGAAAAATAACCGTGTCGCAATGAAGGGACTCCACCACAGCGGCTGCATTACCGGATGTGCAGCAAATATCGCTTTCGGCTTTCACGTCTGCATAAGTATTTATGTAGGAGACTACCGGAATTCCGGGATATTGCCGTCTAAGGTCCCGCACATCTTCGGCTGTAATGCTGCCGGCCAGAGAACATCCCGCTTCGAGTGAAGGCAGAAGCACGGTCCTTTGCGGGTTAAGGATCTTAGCCGTTTCCGCCATGAAACGGACCCCGCAAAAAACTATTGGATCCTTTGTGGTTTGGGCGGCTTTGCGGCTCAGTTCCAGGGAATCGCCGCAGAAATCGGGGACAGAATGGTAGAGGGCAGGTTCCATGTAATTGTGACCCAGAATAACGGCATTCCGCTCCTCCTTCAGCCGAGTTATTTCCACGATCAACTCAGCCTTCAATCGCAACTCAAATTCGGGGACAATACCGGCAAGCTTCTCCCGCAAGAGCTGAAAAGTGCCTTCGACGCTTTCGGCAACAAGATGCATATGTGTCATCCCCGAACGATCCAGCTGGATTCCGTTACCCACAAGCGGGTTCCGAAGCCTATTATAACTCATCTGCGGGATTTCCCAACTTTGGAGCTGCGAAGGGGGGAGGATTCTCCGCAATAAAACAATTGGCTCAGTGGCTTTTTCCCGGTAAAATCAGCGAGAAGTTCCTTTCGACTCTGAAATGCACCTGAGATTCCCCCACATCCAAGACACCGTCGACCTTTTTGTCCTCTCCACTTTTGCCGTTGCTCAACCCCTTTTCGGCCTGGTCACGCAAAACCCGGGATTTCTGGCAGCTCGCCGCTCAGAACCGGCTGAGATAGGATGGGTTGTGGCCGGTCTCACTTTTGGCCTCCCCTTGCTCCTCGTGCTTATCGAAAATGTGGCTGGGTTTCTTGGATCGAAAGTCAGGAAGGTCGTTCATGGGTTCTTGGCAGCTCTTCTAATCTCATTAATCCTTCTGCCGGTTTCAAGGAGAGTCG
>DATKMG010000281.1:0-2117 GCA_035541995.1 Terriglobia bacterium | reverse complement strand
CCTATGTCCGGATTAGGGTTACGAATGGCAGGTCGGCCATCACATTGTATATCGCGTCGCTCATCCTCCTCGCAATCATTCCGGGAATCCTGACCGCAACGAAGGAAGAAATGCTCCTGCCGCCATTCTGCTGGTTGGTGGTGGTAGCCGCTTCCGGGTACCGGTTCTCGCGGTTGGGGATCCTGATTCCCCTCGCGCTAGCTTTGTTTGAGTTGACTTTCGTATGGCCCTTTGCGCAGAACGCCCGTGCCCCAGTGCGAGAGGCTGAAACAATCTCGGAAAGAGTAGATCTTGTCACCCAGTTCATTCGGGATCCGACTTCGTTTCCCGACACGATCTCGTCTGGCGATCCCTCAGAGGAGTTTGGGACAGGAGCACCGAAAGTCAACATCATCAGACGGTTTTCGGTGCTTAAGTCGATCGACATGTTAATCGATGCCGACCTGAAATCCGGTTACACATCCATCGACCGCTATCTCCCCGTTCTGGTATCCTTCGTGCCTCATGCCCTTTGGCCTGACCGCCCCGAAGTCATCACCTCGAATGAACTGGGACACAAGGCTGGTTTTCCCATGGCGGATGAGGATACTGAGACCGGCATTGAGATCGGCAGCCCCGCATTGTTCTTTGACCTGGGCGGATGGCTTGCCCTGGGTGCCTATGCCGTCGCCTCCTTTTTCCTGTTCTTCTTCATAACTGTTCGGTTGATCGGCAAGGCCAACAGCGGAATCTGGTCCCTTGTGCTGCTTGGCACGCAAGCCCACCAGGCCGTAGGGCAAACCCCTGCATCTTTGTTCGCTACGGTATTCATATTTCTGGAAGTTTTCTGCTTTTTGGTTGCCATTCTCAAAGCGATAAGCTATATAGGTCAGACGCTGATTTCGCGCCCAGTATCCCCGGGGATTGAGCGGCCTCGATAGGATCCTGCGCCAGTCGGGCTGCGCAAGCAGGCGAACCCTGGATCAAAACCTCTGTGTAATGTAAAAGGTTGCATATCCTTACAGGGCCTTGAGAATCATTTCTGCCACCCGTTCGTTGGTCCAGCCGTTTTTCAGGGTAAGCGTGCGAAGCTCCCCTGTTGACCGGGGCTTCGTGACCCCTTCGAGACGGCGCTTCAATCCCACATAGTCCAGACGCAGTGGATGAGCTACAGCATACAGACCATGCTGACGCGCCAGTTCTACTGCCGCCTGCCACATCCCTTCAGGAATCTTCGCCCGATGCGGCTGTGCGCTCCGGAACTGATCCAGCTGCCGTTGTAACTGCACGATCGGTTCAGGAATGGATACGGCATTTTTTATCGTTCAATCTCACCCGACCTCAGCGGATGACTGAACGTAGCAATGCTAACTACACCCCGTCACGCAGCTCCACCGAAAACTGACAATGGTTGGGCGCGGGCACGCCGCGAGAATGGAAAACCTCGGAAGAATGCTCGTTTTGGTCTTGTTGGGCCTGTTCAGCCGCCGCCACGAGCTCTACCGGCGTCTCGAAGCATGATTTTCAGATCGCAACCCGGTCCAGCCCAAGAAACCTCAATCACGGCACGATCGAAATCATGCCGCAGATTGGTTACTTAAACCACAGGCTGTTAGCCCTAGACGCGGCTGGAAGTCGTCTGAGAAGAATACGTGTCAAGAAGGATTTGACACGGGCAGGATGACGAAATGAAAAGACCAGGCGGTGAGCGAGAGACGGTAAGATCTTCTTTCGGTAGATCGACTTAAACCTTGCAATTCGAGCGGCATTATCTACCTTTCCCCCAGCTTTGACGCCCAGCATATATAGATCCCAGGCTTCCAGGTTGGTGACAAATCCCCAATTTGATAGCTGAGACAAATCGACCTCTCTGATGACGTCTTTGGCTCTAAGGTTCCTGTAATAGTCCCATCCCAAGTCGACGGTTAGTGGGGATGAAGAGGAATCGGTATGCGAGGTTCCGTGTTCTCGCCGGCCAGTCGTGGCACAAGACATAATCAAGAGCCCACCTGGTTTGAGCAGTCGGATCATGTTCTGCAGCGTTTCTTTCCAATACGGATTGTGCTCCATTACTTCGCAAGAGATGACAACATCGAAGCTTTCGGTTGGTCCATCGAATTCGTGGCCCCCGCACACAA
>DATKMG010000280.1:0-7319 GCA_035541995.1 Terriglobia bacterium | reverse complement strand
CAGAATCCTTTGCCAGAATCTACGGGAAGCGAATCATCATCATAGGGGGTGGAGCTCAAGTGGGCCAGGTAGCAGTGGGGGCAATCAGCGAGGCCGATCGGCATAACATTCGAGGGGAGAGAATCTCGGTGGATACTATTCCCTTGGTCGGCGAACGTGAGCTGGCTGCGGCGGTACGCGCAGTCGCCCGACTTCCCCGGGCTCGAGTCCTGGTAATGGCCGGTGCCCTGATGGGAGGCAAGATTACTGAGGCTGTGGAAGAAATTAAGCAAAAAGGAATTCTAGTGATCTCGCTGAATATGGCCGGCAGTGTGCCGGACGCTGCCGATCTGGTCGTCAGCGACCCCATCCAGGCAGGGGTGATGGCTGTTATGGCTATTGCCGATACAGCGAAGTTCGATATCAATCGTCAACGCCATCGTCGCTACTAAATCCACGTGGTGCCCGCTTCTGTAATAGTTCGAATTCGACGACGCGGGCCATCCCCCTGATCATGGAGTCAGCCAACGGACAGATCTACCAGATCGTCTGTTGCGATGAGAACCTGGCTGAAAAAAGCATGATCAAACCATCTGAATATTCCGAACTCAAAGCCAGGGTTGGAGAGATACTGACGGGCGAGAGAGCTGCTTCGTTACCATTCTCACCATTGACCCCGGCAGTTTTGAATGTGATAAGATAAAACGATCTTGCAGTTGACCTGCGAAGTCGAGGTTGACTTGAGATTACCCACTAGTTCTTCTCACCGGGTTTGGTTCTTTTTGGCAGGGGCCCTATTTCTCTCGCTTTTTGCACTTTCTCCCTTGTCAGCGGCGGAAACCAATCCAGATCCAGAGACCCTGGTTCGATCTGTTCAGGAACTTCAATTTGATACCGGTCACACGATGAGCGTGAAAGATCTGAGCCTTCACTTCGAATCAGTCATTCTGAATTTCGAGCGTGGTCGTATGGTTTTCGCCAAGCCTGTCGCTGGAGTTGTTACCGGAGTGTATTTCTGGGGGGAGGGAACTATTATTGCCGGGCCTCCCAGCGTCATCGAGAAACAACAACTGAACCTCTTTACCGGGGCCCCGACTCTCAATGAACATTTCCGGGAAGCCTACATTCGTTTCACTGACAATAGCTATGAACTCTTGATGAAACAGGCGAGAGCAAGCCCGGAGACGGAATTTCGTCCTCTTGACATCCCCTCTGACAGCTTCCAGAGGTTGTTGATGCGAGCGGGCTTTGACTCTTACCGGATCGTTGCCGACCTGTTGGACGGCCGGGTTGCCCCCGTATTTACTGCTCACCTCTTGGGTTACCGATTTGGTTTGTTCGATTTCATCTTGGATTATCGAAGAAGAGAACAGGTGAGTTTGGGACAAAGCATCAGTGGACCTAATCGGATCGGTTACGATGTTTGGTGCAGCTATTCATTGCCCTCCAGGGTATCGGAGCCCTTCAGCCTGGCCAGGAATTCGAGCGTTCAAGGAGGAGATGGGGCGGGAGACTCGATCCCGCTTATTGACAGCCAGTCGTACGAGGTGGAGACTCGGATCGACAAGAACGACAAGATCAACGGTACCAGTCGAGTTGAATTCCTCGGGGAAATCGATGGGGAATGGGTATTGTCGTTTGACATGTCTCGCTCCATGAGACTCACTCGGGTCACAGACGAGAAAGGTCGTGCCCTTGCCTTCTGTCAAAATGACGCAACGCTCAGCGCAGAGGAGTTGGAGAGAACCGGTCAGGATATTGTAATGGTGCTGCTAAAGGACCCACTTCGTCATGGCGAGAGACGGACTCTGGAGTTTGAATATTCCGGCGAGGTGATTTCCCGGGCGGGGAGTGGTGTATTTTATGTCGGTTCACGCGGCAGTTGGTATCCGAACACCGGTATCCTGGACCGTGCCCGATACCGGTTGAAGTTCCAATGCCCTAAGTCCATGACCATTGTGGCAACGGGCGATCTGGTCAAAGAGTGGGAAGAGGGTGATATCAAGCATTCGGAATGGACCAGTGACATACCAATCCCGATTGCCGGTTTCAACTACGGGGATTACATGAGAAAGTCCGCAAAAGTCGGAGACATTCCCGTGGATGTATACACAAACCGTGGGGTTGAATCCGTCTACCTGGAAGTCAAATCGAGGCTTGAGATTCTGCGTGAGATAGAGCTCCAGAGGCAACAGGCTCTTCGGAGACGGGAAGAAATCAACTCTGAATTCTTCCCTTCCGCTCCAGACTTGACAGATTTTGACACCAGCCGATTTTCCAACGAAATCGCCACTCGGGTCGCACGGACTCTTCAATTCTATGAGCCTATCTTGACTCAGTATCCCTATCACAAGCTGGCCGTTTCGCAAATCCCGGGTAGATTCAGCCAGGGTTGGCCATCCTTGCTCTATGTGTCCAGTTTGGCGTTCTTGACCAAAGAACAGAGGGTCAAGTTGGGAATGGAATCGGATCGAGAGGCACTCATTATGGAGTGCCTGCCTGCCCACGAACTGGCGCATCAATGGTGGGGGAACCTCGTGGGTTGGAAATCGTATCACGACGTCTGGATGATGGAAGGCTTCAGTAACTATTTTGGTTACCTTTCAGTCAAGCTCCGCTACCCCAGTGAAAAGCCATTTCGGGAGTTGCTCCGCCAGTCCAGGGATAGAATTCTAAGCAAGAACACGGAGGGAGAAACGATTGAGAGCGCAGGTCCAGTATGGCTTTCCAGCCGGCTGGGCTCCAGTAAATTCCCCCATGGTTACTCGATCCTGGCCTATGAAAAGGGAGCTTGGATCCTACATATGCTCAGATGCCTTCTGACCGATCCCGTGTCCGACTCGGATCAGCAGTTTCAGGAGTTGATCCATGATTTCTTCACGACCTATAGAGATCGGTTGGCTTCGACTCAGGACTTCAAGAAGCTCGTGGAAAAATACATGAGCAAGGAGCTGGACCTGGAAGGAAACCACCGCCTGGATTGGTTTTTTGACGAGTGGGTCTATGGAACCGGGATCCCTACTTATCGCCTGAGTTACTCGACCAGCGCCCTCAAAAACGGCGCATTCCTGGTCAAGGGAAAGATCATTCAGGAAAATGTGCCGGACTACTTCATGATGCCCGTGGAAGTGTTTGGGCATTACGCCCAGCAAAGAGTCCAACGAATCGGTCGCGTCGATGTGACTGGGTACCAGACTCCCTTTAAATTTACGCTCAAGTCAAAGCCGACAAAACTGACTTTGGACGAGAATGGTGCGATCCTCTGTGAGAACAAGACCCTGTAGAGTTTCATGGACGCGAAGAGCCGGAATAGCTGTACTTGCTATGCTGGTTTCAAGAAGTAGCTTTAATTTGATTTCCCGGTGTGCGGCTGAAGAAACAACGGAGTGCCATGACAGCCACTACGTGATTCAGCCACAGGCAGAGAAGTATGTCTTTTCTGAAGTGAATCGCCTGAGGGTCGAAGTGGGGCTGGAGCCTCTCAAGAAAAACTTGAAGCTCCAGGTAGCGGCCCGCGATCACAGCTGTGAGATGGCGCGATTGGGATATTTCTCCCATGACGACTTTCAAGGCAGAAACCTCCAACAACGATTGGCCCCCTTGCGGCTCATGTGGCAGACTATTGCAGAGAACATTGCCAAGTGCCAGGATTCTTCACCGGCGAGGACGGCAGTAGACGGTTGGTTCCATAGCCCGGGTCATAAGCGCAACATGCTTAATCCCGATTTCACCGAAACTGGGATCGGGGCCGTCGTGAATCAGGAAGGAGAAGTCTCCTTTTGCCAGATTTTCATGAGGCCTAATGGAAAGGCGTCAGAACTGCCTAAGTAAGGATAGAAGGATTTCCCACCATTCCTTGTTAAACCTTCAGGGTTGAAATGTCTCTGGCCTTCATCTGCGAATTTCGTTCTGGGCAAAGCCCCTGGTATCGAGTCCCGTGATGCTCGCGCCGTCTACAGTGTAGATGATGTCTGTTCCTTTCTCAGAAAGCACGCGTCATTTGCCCCTCCGCGCCTTAGCTGAGATTTTGATTTTGGGTTCTAAGAGTTCATTAGATATCACATCTCTCCGCCTGCCGAAGGTACGAATCACGCAAACTAAGTTGTGACTACGGGCAATACTAAAGTCAGTCTTTAAATAAGGGCCAGGTATCAACACGCCTCAATCGCTCTTTTTTAAAGGTTGCTGCAACTCTACGCCCGGCTGGCACGTATGTCTTAAATTGAGAAACACTCGAGATTCGAGGATCACTTTATGAGATGCCTCATTTCTACGGCGGGAATGTGCATTTTCCTTGCGACAGTTCCCGCAGCTGTTCAGGGGGAAACTTACAATGGTTTCTATGTTCCCGAGTTTGTTCGCGGACAAGCTCCCCCCTTTATACCTATTGCCGCAACAGTTGAAGGAGAACTCGCCTCTTGGACTCGGCAGGAGAGCCTTGATCGGTTGAGGGGTAGTGAACCTGTGAGTCAGAACCAACGTGGCTCAATTCTCAGTTCCCCTCGAAGCCTCTCCCAGTTGGAGTCCTCGGGCCCCGATAAGGAATTTCAACCACTCCTTGGCCATCAGGCGATGATAGGGTTCTTTCATATGGATGCCGTCCAAACAGAGGAATTGAGAGCGATCTGGAGCTGTGGCCAGAAGGGCTTTCACTTCAATGATCGAAAAACCGGCAGAGAGGGCAGCTTGGTGGAACCGGTCCAGCATTGCAGAATTCCGAGAGGCCGGGTCGCCAATATCATCAAAGATAAAAGACCGTATCCCCTCTCGGGCAAAGCCTTCTCCCATCTGTTTAATCGCAGCAAGGTCCTCATCGCCCCGAACCGCCACCACAAGGAGCACCTGGTCCGGTTTCCAGACGACGGCTTCGTCAAAATAGGCTCGCGGGAACGGCGCCCGAAGCCGTACTCGATTGTGCGGGGGGGAATCTGGTTCAGACACTGAAAGAAACTCATGGAGAGCTCTGGCGGCCGTAAGTCCGCCGTCCTGGAACTGTCGAAATTGAATACCGGGGTTTTGTGCTGCCAATATGGCGGCGACGATCTGGACAAAACTGGCGGGAGAAGACCAATGGATCCCCATGGTAAATGAGTGACCGATAATCGCAATTTTCTGCTGCGGCATATTGCGCATGAGCGGGATCAAGGGCTGCATTTCCGGTTCCGCTAACAACTCGCGAGCCAGAACGTTTTCGTCACGAATATGCAGCTTCTTCTCCCCCCAATTCCAGATCTTGCGGCCCGCAATCTGCCAGGCAGCGGCATCGGTCGCGAAGGGTGAGGGGCAGCTACGTGCCGCTAATTCCCGGCCAGCCTGCAGGAAATCCTCGTCGCTGCCTGGCAATCCAAACTGCCCTACATAAACCGGAAGTCCCAGGTCAATGTATGAATCCATTAGTCTTTGCAGCAAATCTCCGTCCCGTTCCACTTCCATTACAGTTTGGTACAGATTGGCAATGGCACGCACCTGGAAATCCGGCGCATGTACCTCGCTTTTCAAAAAGCGCGTGAATTCATTGACGACAGCATGATCAGGCGGAACCAAACCACAGTTCAAGATCGGATTCAAGTCTTGGGCAGGATCAAATGGCAGCGAAGAAAACCTGGCTGTTACTGAAGCCCTTGCATTGTGAAAGGAATCATTTGGCAACTGGATCCCCAGCAGCCACGCTTTTAAAATATCGGGATCCGTTTCAAGCAGGGATGATTGATGCTCCACTATTTTGCGCAGCGCAGCTTCATCCAATCCTCCAGCCGAATAGCAGGCAAGATTTCCCTTTCCAGATAATTTGGCCAGTCCAACCTGGTACGCATGCACGGCAAGGATATTGGCTTCCACAAATTGGCTCAGCCGGGAAGGGATGAATTCATCGGGTGTTCTGACTCTCGCGCCCGACAAAATCGATGTGAAAGGGCCCACTAGAAAAATCAGCACGAATCCCAGCCAACGACCCGATACCTTCTTCATGGAAGTCCTCCTTAGCTAGAGGATGCCGGTATCTGACCTTGAAATGTGACACTTGGGATGCTGCATGTCAATCATCAATCTTGCTGGGAAAAAGGGTTCGAGTTGCGGAAATGTTGGGGTCGGAAATATGAATTATTAGGGTCAGACTCAAATTGCTCGAATAATGATTTTGCTGCAAGAGCTTGTCAGGGTTGGCTTGAAGTGAGCCCAGCTCTAATGATCCACATGAAAGGGCGTGAACTCCGAAGACAGCTGAGCTGCTTCCTCGATTTGTGAGACCGGTAAGTAAGCACTTCTCTTTCCGTACTCCTCACACAACCTGCCGAATCATAAACGAAAGTCGAGCCGAGCATGGCCCTCAAGTTCCCGTTAGTCTAATGCCAAGACCTGAGCCCATTTTTTGCCCCCCTTCTCGCCATTTTTGGGCATTTTTCATTGACGCGCTGTGTGGCAAATACTAACATGCTATTGTTCACCCTTAAACTTACTCAGGCCGGTCAACCTGTCTGCAGGAGGCTTAAGCAGTGAAGTGGGACTATACGCCGACTAACCCTTCCGAGGAGCTAGCTGAAATCCATTTCTTCACCATGAAGAAGCGCCAGCCGCAAGGTGAAGTGGCATTTCAGATCACGGTAAAAGAGTATGCCGTGCCTCCCGTGGGCCAGCGCGTGCGTTTTTTTGCCCAGGCCGATAAGCCGGTGAATCAGAAAACCGCCGTATTCCTGCCATCGGGCTGGGGTGATACGGTGTTAGAAGCTCTGGAGGGCTGCTTGCAGCTGATCCGCCAGTTCCCTTACGAGGGAGAAGAGTGAAACTGATCTGGCCGCGCCGGGCATCCGTTTATTCCGCCTGATGGCAGTCCAATATTCAAAGTGAGGCGAAAAAAACCGTGGAATTTACCAAAAAGCAGATCCGGCCCGGCGTTGTCGCCCTCGAGATGACAGGCAGCATTACCATTGGATCGAGCTGCAAGCAAGTCGAGCAGCAGGTGGACGGGATCATTGGCCAAAATCAAAGGTGGGTCATCTTCGACCTGTCGGGTGTGACCTATGTCGATAGTGCCGGCATGGGAACCATCGTGAGAAGTCTGTGCAGACTTCAGAAGTTGGGGGGAACATTGCGCCTGACCGGGGTGAAGGGCATGGTCGAGGGTGTATTGAAACTCACGCAAATCACCAGAATCATTGAGATATACCCCACGGCGGCGGATGCCATCCAAGATCTTCCTCCCGTTTGCGGTCCCTAAACAGCCAACGGAAATCTCATGTGGGACTTAGCAGCTGGCGCGTAGCAGCTGGGTCAGACCTTAATTGTTGCTTTCTCTTTTTTCCGTTAGGCTGGTGCCAGCGAGGACGATGGGTGTTCGTCCCTTC
>DATKMG010000279.1:0-13945 GCA_035541995.1 Terriglobia bacterium | reverse complement strand
AAACCGGGCTGTTGCCCAAATCCAATCTCCAATTTTCCGGCTGGCAAGTGGCCTACCACTATGAACCAGCAGGGCTGGTTAGTGGTGACTATTGCGATCTGATTGCCACCCAGGCTGGTGATCTCTTTTTCCTGTTAGGGGATGTTTCCGGAAAAGGGGTGGCGGCATCAATGCTTATGGCCCACCTCCATGCAATCTTCCGGACCTTGATTTCACTCGGATTGTCTGTGGAGGAAATGATGAACAGGGCCAACCGACTATTCTGTGAGAGCACAACAGCCTCATCGTATGCAACACTGACTTGTGGTCGTGCCGGCAAGACTGGCCAGATTGAAATTTGCAATGCCGGACATTGTCCCCCAAGGCTGTTCCGTTCAGGTCCGGTTGAGAACGTTGAACCGACCAGCCTGCCTCTAGGATTGTTCTGCAATACCGAGTTTTCGACTAAGAGGATGGTTCTGTATGAGGGCGATGTCCTGCTCCTCTTTACTGATGGAGTATCAGAGGCCGTCAACCCATCCGGCCAGGAATACGGGGAGAACCGGCTTGTCACGCTATTGACAGCTCATCATTCCCTTCCTCCTCAAAAACTAGTGGAAACTTACTGGAGTGACCTCGCAGAATTTAGACATGGAGCGACCAGAACGGACGACATGACCGTCATGGTCCTAAGGCGGAGCGGAGAAGGCCACTGAGTGGAAGAGGATACGCCAGCCAGTCGCCTTCCCGATCCCAAGTATTCCTTGGGGGAGGCAACCGTCTCGGAAGGAGGAACCAACCGGACTGTTACTTCTGGCCCGAGCCTATGGCCTGCTTGAGCTTTTCCTCAATGCCTTTATACTGTCGGTTGTCAGGTTCCAGTTTCAGTGCCTGTTGCACATTTTCCAAGGCCTGAGGGTACATTCCGGAATTGGCATAAGCAAGGCCCAGACCGTAGAATGCCGGCCCATAGGTGGGATCCGCTTTTACCGATTCCGTGAACGAATCGATGGCTTGGCGAAATTCGCGTGCTGCCAGGTGCTTTTTCCCCGCCTCGTAGGTCGCGGATGCGATGATCTCTTTTTCCAAGCTCCCGAAACCGACGGGATCCAGCTTGACTGCCTGCCGTGCGGCCTCCAATGCCTTATCGTGTTGATTCAACGCCTGAAAGGATCGGGCCACATTTGCCAGGATGGTGGCGTCATGGGGGTAATAGTCCAACAACTCACTGTACTGCTGGGCTGCCTCTTCATATTTTTTCTTCTTGAATGAGTTTGAGGCTTTGTCCATCATCTTTTGCACGACGGCTTGGGACAAGAGCTTTAATTCAACCGTCCCGTCGCCATCGGCGACCGTAACTGGTTTGGATTCCCCAGCGCCATAGCCGGGTTTTCGACCCATGAGCTTGTAACTGCCGGGGGCTACGTCTGTAAAAACAATCTCACCCGTGGCCGATGAGGTTCCATATTTCTCAACACCGGTTGTCGTATTCACCAGCAACGATTCTACTCCTGGTAGCGGCCCGCCCTGCTGGTCGACCAGGTGAGCTACCACTTTGGCAGCCGTGAGCCCCACCGGGAGGCCCAACAGAAGAAGCAGAAGGGGAATAATTCTTTTCATAGAGCTCTCTCATGATGGAAGCAATAAACGGCTGGGGGCCTTGGCCCCCAGCCAATCATCAACATAGCAATTCTTTAAAAGGAAGGAAAGTACTAGATACACGAGAGGCTGGGAATAAACTCAGACTAAAGGAGAGAGTTGCGGTCATGAAAAGACAATCTGGGATCTTTCTTGTCATTGGGATCATTTTCTGTGTAGCCGGCATGAGGCCCGTCTTCTCTCAAGGTCTAGCAGAAACCGATCAACAAAAACAGGAGCGGCTAGCCTGGTGGACGCAAGCCCGATTCGGGATGTTCATTCACTGGGGACTCTATTCGATGCCCGCGCGACACGAGTGGGTCCGGAGCTACGAGCGAATCAGCAACGAGGAGTACCAGAAATACTTCCTCCGCTTCAATCCGGACCTGTTTGATCCCAGACAATGGGCCAAGATCTGCAAGGAAGCCGGGATGAAGTATTTCGTCATCACTACTAAACACCACGAAGGCTTCTGTCTGTGGGACTCGAAGGTGTCAGACTACAAAGTAACCAATACCCCCTATGGCAAGGATTTGATCAAACCCATGGTTCAAGCTTTCCGCGACGAGGGGATCCGTGTGGGGTTCTACTATTCCCTGATAGATTGGCATCATGAAGATTTTACTACCGACAGATATCATCCGATGCGAGACAACCTCGAACGCCGGGAAGCGGACAAAAATCGAGACCTGAAGAAATATGTGGAGTATGTCCGTAACCAGGTCAAGGAACTACTAACTGAATTCGGGACCATTGACTACCTGTTCCTCGATTTCTCTTTTCCCGGGCCGGACGGGAAAGGAAGAAACGACTGGGAGTCCGAGAAACTCCTGCGGATGATCCGCGAGCTTCAGCCCAGGATCATTATCAACGACCGCCTCGACTTGCGGGACACACCTGGAGGTTGGGACTTTGTAACACCTGAGCAGGTGACAGTTCAAACCTGGCCTGAGATCAATGGCAAGAAGATTCCTTGGGAAACCTGCCAGACCTTTTCCGGGTCGTGGGGGTATTTCCGTGACGAAAGCAGCTGGAAAAGCACTCAGCAACTTCTCGCGCTTTTGATCGAATCAGTAAGCAAGGGCGGCAATTTGTTGTTGAACGTAGGCCCCACCTCCCGAGGCACTTTCGACAACCGGGCCACAAGCCGGCTTCAGGAGATGGGCGCGTGGATGAAATTACACAACCGTTCGATCTATGGGTGCACCGAGGCCCCAGCTGAATTCAAGATACCTCGCAACTGTCTCCTTACCTATAATCCGGATCGGAAGAGACTGTATGTTCACTTACTGGTCTGGCCTATGGGTACTCTTCAGCTAGAGGGTTTTGCGGGGAAAGTCAAGTATGCACAACTCTTGAACGACGGCTCGGAGGTCCGAGTCGAAAAGCCGACTGACGAGTGGGCCAGTACCGATAAAAGTACGTTGACCCTGTCGTTACCCATCAATAAACCCGATGTGGCGATTCCTGTCATCGAGCTGTTTCTGGAATAGCTTAGAAAAGCTGTGAAGAATATCGCCCAGTAAGTCGGCTGTGTCAGACGCCGGCTAATCAGGAAGGCCGTCAGGGGGCGCGTCTCACAGAAAGGCCCTACAGTAATGGCAACGTCGTCGGTACTTTTTCGCAGCTCTCTTTCAAACGGGGAAGCGGCTGGAAAAAATCATGGGGGTGCTCTCATGCAACGATTACTTTTGACTTGGATTTTGACAGCTCTTTCCTGGCTCTTCGCCCTGGGGTTGGAATTCTGGACATGTCCGGGGACGGCGGCAGATTTTGAGGCACCCGGTGGAGGACCCTTGAAGGTTGAAACTCAGGCTGGCAGTCGAGTCAAAGTCGATGGCCCTAATTGGCATCTGGAATACAACCTTCAGAATGGCGGCATTCTGGACACGATTGTTTTCCCGCACGGTTCGGGAAAGAATCTCCTGCTCAAACCGTTTCTCACGTCGGTCAGCGCATGGGCTGACTGTTTCGCTCCGTCAACAGACTTCCGGTCATCCAAGGAAGGAAATATTCTGCGATTGATATTTGCCGGCCAAATGGCTACCCCTGATCGTTTGCCAGGTCCGGTGCGGTACCAGACGACCTGGATCCTGACTCCATTTACGGTGCGCGTTGAGCATAAGTTGCTCTTCAGCCAGGACCTGTCCTCTAAATCCGTCGGAATTGCTTCTTTTTCGGTAAGACCCGATCTAAGCGAGTTTGGACTGAGAGTGGGGCCTGCCGATGATAGCGACCCCAGAATACAGGCTCCGGCACGCTTCGGTAAGGCCGAGCAAATGGGCCGCACGCTGGTTCATGAGCATCATGCTCCACTTTATTTGTTGCTCTTCCACCGGGACGTGGAAGGACTAGACATCACACTCTCCTCCGACGTTGAGACCTGGGAGAAAGGGTTAACCGGATCAGGAGGTGTCGGGGATTTCAGCGTTAATGTCACCGCCGACGGGTCCGGCATTGATGTGACTAGGAACGCCCTGTCCTCGTTATTTCCCCTTCAGATTCGAAAAGGGGAATACAACTTCGGCTACTATTTGGGGCTGCCTCGAATTGTCGAGAAATCTGACCGCCACTGGCGTCACCTCTCCTTCGGAAATCATCCCTGGCCATCCGACGCAGACATCCGGAAGTGGTCAGAGAGTGGGACGAACATTGTTCGGCTTCACAACGACTACGTCGAAGATGAGAACTTCTGGCATGATGGCGCCTGGCCGCCTTATGACGAAAAAGGGATGGCCGAACTGCGAAGGGTCATTTCCACATGCCACCGATTGAAGATTAAGGTTGTCCCCTATTTCTCAGTTCACGAATTCCACCCCAAGGCTACGGGCTATTTGGACCACGAACAAGATTGGAAGCGCAGTACCGATCAGTTGGGTACGGTCTACCATAACTCATGGGGAAAAGGAGAATTCGGAGCCCAGATGTGTCCCCAATCAGGATGGCTCGACCGTCGGAAACACGATGTGGAACAAGCTTACCGGGAACTAGGATTCGACGGAATTTATTACGACTGGGTTTGGGGACTTCCCTGCAATAACAAGAACCACAACCCGAAACTGCATCTGGGAACCGATGAGATTGTGGATTTGCTGGCTTGGACCCGACGCTTAGTTTCTCCTAACGGGACGCTGATCCTCCACCTTTATGGTCAGTTTCCTTCTATCGCTCTCGAGAATTATGCCGACCTGGTTGTTAACATGGAGGAGATATCCGACTCGGAAGCGATGATGAAGATGGGAGAAATTCCTGTGGTGACGGTACTGGCTGAGAGCCTCCCCCGTTCTCCTTGTCCATCCTATCGTCTCGACCAATCCCGGGAGCGAAACCAGAACAACATTGCCCAGTTGGTCCTGCTGGGCATGTTTCCCTGGTCTGATGGGGTCGCTGGACCTGTCCTTGATGAGACTCTGAAGCTGTTCAAGACCTTCCGCCCATATTCTTTGGAGCAGTATCGTTTCCATGGCTCTTATTCAGGAGCGGTTCACACGGCCTGGAGCGACGTCTTTGGAGCATTGTACAGTTCAGAGAGGCAGGCTCTCGTTATCATCTCGAACACCAGTCAAGATGCCCGAAAGAACGTGGTCTGGACAGCTAGGCCCGAACTCCTAGGGTTTGCTTCAATGCCGCCCAATGTATTAATCCGGGATACAAAGACGCAGTCCGAGAAGAGAACTTCCTCTTCTGCTCTCCTTGATGGATCTCTAGAGACAGACCTGACTGGATATGAATATCGCCTTTTCGAAGTGAGACCCAGCCCATAAATACGCAGGGTTCTTACACTCGAAGTCCGAATCCCAACCCTCAGGAGGATCTTAATGATTTGTTGTGGAAGAAGCATCGTCCCTTTACTGGTTGTCGCGGTAATGTTGCTAGTTCCCGTTAAGGCGTTTCCCCTGGAGCGACAGCCGTCCCTAGTTCCTAAACCCGTCCGAATGACCGTTGAAAACGGCTTGTTCCGCTTGTCTGCCGGGACTGTCATTGTGGCCGATAGTGCTGTACTGGCGGAGGCTCGTCTGCTCGCCCGCGAAATCGAGCCAGCCACGGGGTATTGGCTGGAGGTGAAGCGGAGCCCAGTCAGCAGCGTGCCCAGGATTGAAATGAAAATTGATCCTTCTCTTACAAAGCTTGGAGAAGAAGGCTATCGGGTGGCAGTGACACCAAAATCGGTTGTAATCCGTGCACCCAAACCGGCGGGGATATTTTACGGAAGTCGGTCCTTGCTTCAGTTGTTGCCTCCAGAAATCTTCCGGCAAGCCTTGGTTTCCGGTGTCGAATGGACGATTCCTTGTGTGCAGATCGAAGATTACCCGCGGTTCCAATGGCGGGGCGCCATGCTGGATGCTAGCAGGCACTTTATGCCCAAGGAGTTCGTCAAGAAATTCATCGATCTGTTAGCACTGCAAAAAATGAACTCCTTCCACTGGCATCTTACCGACGACCAGGGCTGGCGACTGGAGATCAAGAAGTATCCAAAATTGACGGAGGTTGGTGCATGGCGTAAGCAAACGCTCGTCGGCCATCTGGAGCATCGGTCCTCACAGGAACCGAAGTTTGATGGCATCCCCCATGGTGGTTTCTACACACAAGATGATGCACGTGAGATTGTGGAATATGCCCGCGAGCGACATATCAATGTAGTGCCGGAGATTGAGATGCCGGGTCATGCCCAGGCTGCCATCGCCGCCTATCCGGAGTTGGGAAATACTGCCAACCAGCTGGAGGTCAGTCCCATCTGGGGAATCAGCGAAAATATTTTCAACCCCAAGGAAAGCACCATCCTGTTTCTCGAGGACGTACTCTCGGAAGTGATGGAGATTTTTCCTTCCAAGTTCATTCACACGGGTGGTGACGAAGCGGTGAAAGTCCAATGGAAAGCCAGCCCCGAGGCTCAGGCTAGAATCAAGGAGCTGGGACTCAAGGATGAAGAGGAAATGCAAGGGTACTTTACCCGTCGAATGGACGAATTTCTCACTGCAAAAGGCCGTCGATTGATCGGCTGGGATGAAATACTGGAGGGGGGGCTGGCGCCCAATGCCACAGTGATGTCCTGGCGTGGTGAAAAAGGTGGAATTGACGCCGCCAAAGCAGGTCATGACGTAGTCATGGCCCCCACAGATTATACTTACTTGGACTATTACCAGTCGAAGGAGACGAGCAAGGAACCTCTTGGGATTGGCGACTACCTTCCACTCGACGTCGTGTACAACTACGAGCCCATCCCAGCTGAGATTCCGGCTGAATTTGCCAGTCATGTGTTAGGTTCTCAGGGCCAGCTATGGACTGAATATATGGCCACTGCGAAAAATGTGGAGTACATGACCTTCCCCAGGCTCGCGGCACTTTCGGAAGTAACATGGTGTCCGAAAAGAGAAAAGAACTACCCGGAATTTCTTATACGTCTGGAAACCTATTTAAAGCGATTGACCATTTTGGATGTGAACTACCGACCGTTGGACGGCCCGAAGTAAAGCTCTCTGAGCCAGCGAGGGGGAGCCTCCAGGCTTTTCCCTCCCGACCCACTTGGGTCCGCCTTGGTGTCTTCATGTCTTTGTGGTGAGAATGGCAGGCTAATTCTTCAGTTCCCGGGCAATACTCAAGGCCGCCTCGCGAGCCTGTCCGGAGGCACCGAGGGGAAAGGAAATAGCGGCTACTACGGGATGTCCCCCTCCCCCATAGCGTTCGCATATTCTTGCCAGATTGTGGCGCCTTTCTCTTCGGCTCCACGGGTTCCAGCCTACTGATACCTTCATCCTCGTTGGAGTGCAAAGGAGACTGACACTGTAATTGGTGTCCGGATAAAGGTAGTAAGGAATAAACTTGTTGTATCCATCCACGTCATAACCACTCAGATCGAAGTACACCACCTGCCCATCAAAGGCCGCGTTTTTCTGAATGAGCTGGATACAATCCGCATGGCGCTTGGCCAGGGGGACGTAACGCTCGCGGACCCCTGGAGCCGAAGCCACATTCTGAAATGGCTGGCAGGCTAGCTGGCGGATAATCTGGTGAATGAAGTTCTGATCTTTGTTGGCTTCAATCACGGCCGCCAGCATCTGGGCAGGCTCGGTAACTTCAACTGCCGACTTGGCACTGTCATATTGGGCTCCATCAATGATATCTGCCCAGCGTACGAGTTCCTCCAACATAGGGCACTGGAAAGAAAACTGGCGCATTGTCACTGTGGCAATGAGTTTCGTGCAAGATTTGAAGGTGGGGTCGTAGAACTTTTTTCTACTCTGATCGAGCAGAAAATGCTGCTCATCCTCGGGGGTGAGGAATGCACTGTAATGATGATCAAACCACCAGGTCAGCCGATCGGTGCTGGCATACTTGAAGTCGACAATCACGTTTTCATCCCCACCAAACAAGTTCTCATGGAATTGTTGCCCAGCCTGATGGGTCAAGCCGTGTAACATGAATTCGGCCGCCGGATCAATCTTTTCCTGGTAGAAGCGATAGAAGACGGCCGCTGAAGAGGCGCCGTCGAAACAATTGTCGTGGTAAAGGATGTTTACGATCATCGTCGTGTCAATTCCCGTCAGGAATTTTGTACTCCGTCAAGCGGTTTCTGTCACTGGAGCTCCCGGTTTGATGAAGCTGATACTCAAAACGAAGGCAAGTGTCATGAAGAGTCCACCGGTCACATAGGGGTACTGGTATCCCAAGCGGTCGAATACCAGCCCACCCCAAATCGGTCCCAGGATTCTGGCCATACTCCCCATGGATTGGGCCACTCCCAGGATTC
The DNA here is from genome assembly GCA_035541995.1 of Terriglobia bacterium. Lineage (GTDB taxonomy): Bacteria > Acidobacteriota > Terriglobia > Versatilivoradales > Versatilivoraceae > DATKMG01. The sequence goes on along the minus strand of DATKMG010000279.1, from coordinate 5,580 downwards.
CTCCCTGGTCTTCGGGACCCGTGACCTGGGAGATGGAGCTTGAAATAGAAGGATTGGTCACGCCTTGTCCGAAGGTCAGGACAGCAAGAGTCAGTAGGAGCCCCAGCACATGCGAAGCATAAGGCAGAAGGCCCAAGCCAAAGATCATGCAGAACAGCCCGGTCGAAATCAGTTTTCGTTCCCCTACCCATTTCACCAGTCTGCCGATCAGGGCACCTTGCATGATCGTAATCAGAACTCCAATATAAGCAAAAAGATAACCGTTTTCATGAGCATTGAAGCCGAAGCGCTTTTGGGTCATCAAGGCGAACGTTGCCTCGAGGTTGGCAAAAGCAAAGGTCGAAATGAAAAAAAGAGAGAGAAAGATTCCCAATTGAGGGTGTTGCAGCGCTCTCTTCATTCTTACGAAATTCAATCCCCGATGAGAGTGAGAGGTGCGATTTTCGGGTTGCAGAGATTCCGGCAAGAGGAAGAGGGCTCCGATGAAGTTGCCGAATGCCAGGGCTGATGCCACCAGCGGAGGCAGGTTCAGAGCATAACGGCTCAGGACGCCGCCGATGGCCGGCCCGAAAATGAATCCCAGACCGTAAGCTGCCCCAATGAGCCCCATTCCCTTAGCACGTTTTTCCGGAGGTGTTGAATCAGCGATGTAAGCTTGAGCAGTGGAGATGTTGGCCCCGGCGATCCCTGCGCAAATCCTCGAAATAAAAAGGATTAAAAGCGAACTCGCCAACCCGAATATCAAGTAAGAGACCGATGATCCCAGCAAGCCCAGAAGAATGATCGGACGCCTCCCGATACGATCGGAAATTCTCCCCCACAGCGGCGCGAACAAGAATTGCATCAGGGAGAAGGACGTGGACAACAGGCCAATGACCAGCGCAGTGGCTCCAAAGTTCTGAGCGTAGAACGGAAGCAGGGGAAGAACTATCCCGAACCCCACCAAGTCCAGAAACACGGTGACAAAGATGATAAGCAAAGGAGATTTCTTCATAAATCGAACTACGCGCGGTCAATGGATTTTGACATTGGTGCGGCCAAACACGTCGATGACCGAACCAGTCATAATGGCGGATTCAAGGGAAGCGAGGAAAACGGCCACTTTCGCCACATCAGCAGGCTTTAATTCACTGGGTAATGGGGCCACGTTCTCCCTCTCATCTTCGAGCCACGTGGAAGCGACTTGGCCAGGGCAGATGACGTTGACATTAATATTGTACTCCGCCACTTCCTTGGCTAAGGCTTGGGTTAGGCCGATGACACCAAACTTGGAGGCGCAGTGAGGGACCAGGTTCGCATCTCCCAGCTTTCCGTGGATCGAGGAGATATTGATGATATTCCCTTGTGTCCGGGCAATCATATGGGGAAGAACCGCCTGGCAGCACAGGAAGATCCCTTTTAAGTTGGTATCCAGTGTCAGGTCCCAATCATTTATTGTTACTTCAAGGAGGCTCTTGTAGATGAACACGCCGGCACTGTTTACTAGAATTTGAATCTTTCCGTAGCGTTCCAAGGTCTCTTTAACAACCTGTCGGACACTTTCCGCATCAGTCACGTCCATCGGACAGGGCCATGATTTGCCTCCAGCCCCCAGGATTTCTTCTGCCACTTTCTGAAGCGAGGCCCGGGTACGGCCTGCCAGGGCAACTGTCGCACCTTCAAGTGCAAAGGCTAGCGCAATGGCGCGCCCGATCCCCCCTCCGGCACCCGTTACTATGGCCACTTTGTTCTCGAGCTTCATCGGTCCGGAGGCCTCTTGGATTGGTGAGCAAGGGGGATACGCTTAGAAAACGTATGACTCTAGCAGAGTCTCAAGACCGGCACAAGAGCTTTTCAGAAAGACATGCCGAATTCCCCGAGATCAGCTAGAATATCAAGCCTGTGTGCCCGAACCGGCTGGGCTGGTTGAAGCCGATGGGCGACTTAAGCCATGTTGACTTCCGAACTTGTCGATCAATTCACGAGACAATCAATCCTGGTGGTGGGAGATACCTATATCGATCGGGAAATTTATGGAGATGTATTGCGGCTAGCTCCGGAAGCCCCGGTTCCGGTCGTGAAGGTGAAGTCCAGGCGCTTCATCCCGGGTGGGGCGGCCAATGTTGCCAAGAACGTTGCCCTGTTAGGGGGGAAGACATTTCTCTATTGTGGTTTTGCTCCGGACGTCGCAGCTCGGCAAACCCTGGACGGTCTTTGCGCTGATGGGGTCGAGATTTCTGTGCCGCCCGGTGCTGCTTCGAGCAGGTTGCCTGAGAGGTACCGCATTTTCGCGGCCAGCCAGCAGTTGCTGCAAATCCTCCGTCTGTCAGGGCCGGATACGGGGCCCCAGACTCCTCCAACATTCTCCTCGTTTGTTTCCGATCTGGCAGGAAGCGTTAAAGCCGCCGTGGTCTACGATCAGGGCTACGGGTCTGTCACTAAAGATTTGTTGGACCACGTGGAATGTTTATCCCAAAAGAACAGGATGCAAGTTGTCGTGGATGCCCAGCCCAACCATGTTAGCTGGTACCGACGCGCCTCTCTCTTTACCTTCAATGCCGACGAGAGCCTCGCTGCGGCCAAGCGCCTGGGTTTTGCAGTAACCTCCGTGAACGAAGCCGGAGAGGTTTTGCGGACCAAGCTGGACTCCTCCATATTGGTCACAGAAGGTGGCGATGGCATGACCATTTTTCCGAAAGGCCAGGAGCCGCAAAAGATCCGCGCCAACCGCGTCCCTATCGCAGACCGTGCAGGCGCCGGAGACAGCGTGACGGCGGTGCTTGCCCTTTGTTTGGCTGCCGGGGCCAGTCTTCCTCAGGCCGCCGAGCTTGCCAACAAGGCCGCGGGAGTGGTGGTGGCAAAGCCTGGCATTGCGTACGTTCGACCCGAAGAGCTGGTGAATCTGTTCCACGAAGAAATCAGCCACCTGCTGCTGGAAAGCGTGCAGGTGAAGCACCGGCTGATTCAGGAGCAGTTGCCTGCCATCGAAAGCGTGGTGCGGGCAATCATTCGCACTTACCAGGAATCCAGGACAGTATATGCCTTTGGAAATGGAGGAAGCGCCGCTGATGCCAACCACTTCATTACCGAACTGGTGGGGCGCTTCATGATCGAACGTAAGGGATTGCCGGCCGTCTCTTTTTCCACCAATGAGATCCTGATGACTTCCATTGCCAATGATTACGGTTATGACAATACGTTTGCCCGCCAGGTGGATGCTTTTGTCAAGCCGGGTGATCTGGTCGCTGCGTTTTCGACCAGCGGGAAGTCCAGGAATGTTCTGAAAGCTTTGCAGCTGGCTAAGCAGAAAGGGGCCACCACGGTGGGGTTCACCGGCGGCTCAGGTGGTGAGGTCCCTGGTCTGTGTGACATTTGTATTCGGGTCCCCTCGGAAATCACCCCCCGAATCCAAGAGTCTCACGTGGCCGTGGTGCACATCATCTGCGAATTGCTGGAGAAGGAACTGGCTCTTCCTGAACAAGTCCTTCCCAATCAAGACCCAGGAAGCGGCCGGTAAAGCGCTACGATGGGTTTCATCTCAATGATAGATTCCAAAAAAGAAGCTCTTGAGCGAATCCGCAGGTTTCCGTCGGTACGACTTCTCGTACTTGGAGATGTTTTCTTGGACACCTATCTGGATTGCCGGGCTCTCGGTGTGGCCAACGAGGCTCCTGTACCCCTCCTCGCAGTCTCCCGTGAGACTTCATTTCCAGGCGGAGCTGCCAATGTGGCTCTTAATCTGGCCCGGCTGGGAGTTCAAACCCACCTGATCGGAGTCGTTGGAAAGGATTCTGAAGCTCACATCCTGGCGCAACTGCTGCGGGAAGCAAGAGTCTCCTTTTATCCCATTGAGGCTTCCAGCCCCACGATTCGGAAGACCCGCGTTCTCTCCCAAAATCACTATTACCTTCGACTTGATGAAGAGGATGAATCTGCTCTAGCGAGTGAGATATTGGAACAGCTATTGGAGACGACAGGTGAGGTTCTTCCCAATGCGGATCTAGTGGTGATTTCAGACTACAACAAGGGATTGTTCACGGCGCACTCCATCGCAACGTTGGAAAACCTGTTCGCTGAATTCAAGCTCAAAATTCTGGCAGATTTGAAACCGCTGAATATTTCCGCCTGGCGGCATCTGGACTTGATCACTCCCAATCTAAGCGAGGCGCTGGCTATTTATTCTCAGGTTGCCGGCAGTGACCCGGGCCCGGTTAGTAACAGCCGAATGGCGGAAGATCTTAGTACCCTGCTGAACTGCGATGTGATCTTGAAGCTGGGGTCGGATGGAATGATTGCAGCCAGTCAGGGCCGTTGCCTGGCTCGCTTCCCGGCCCTGGGTGACGTCATAAGGAACAGCTCGGGTGCAGGAGACTCGGTCCTTGCGACGATTGCAGCCGTCCTGGCTTGTGCAGGCTCGTTGGCCGAGGCTGCTGGACTTGCCAGCGTGGCTGCTGGCATTGCGGTGTCTCATGAAGGGACCTATGGGGCTTCATCTGATGAACTCATCCGCGCGGTCGAGGGAATCAAGGGGACGCTGGACTCGATGGCTTGAGCCTCCCCTTGGGCCCTTCTATGAAAATGAGAGTTTTGGTAGCCACGACAAACTGCTTTTGGTTTGTCGTGGGCTTTTGACCGCTGAGAAGCCCACTACCCCTGCCATTTTCAGCTGCGGTGGTGAATTTGAAAAGCTCATGGGGCACTCTCTTGAAAATCCTTTTTAGTGTGGGAGCCGATCTCCGAGCGGCGACCATAATTTGGCCGAGGACTTCGCCGCGCGGAGCGCGGCTCCCACATTGATATTTTCATGTTACGTGGCGCCCCTTCGAGGGGCATGAAAGGCTTTCATGAAAATACGGGCCTCAAGGTGGCCGCCGCGCTGCGCGACCGCTTTCGCTCCGTCGCGGCGGTTGTTGGGTCAAATGGTCGCGGAGATCGGCTCCCACGCTATCCCCAAGATCGCCATTTTCATCCGTGGAAGTGAACCTGAATATGCTCACCTCACACTGCAACTATAATGTGGTTTTTGATGGAGGGTCGGACTCTGGCCGACCGCTTTTGCTGCACGAACTGAATCTCAGGACTGGAGCCTTGCTGTGCTGAAACGCAGGTTTGGCTGGACTGGAGTGGAAGTCCCCGTAATTGGCCAGGGCACCTGGATGATTGAAGGCACCCGTGTTGTTGAACAGCGGGCCATCGAATCCCTGCGCCTGGGCCTGAACCTGGGAATGACTCATATCGACACCGCTGAGATGTATGGGAGTGGGCGGGCCGAGGAGTTGGTAGGAGAAGCAATCTCCGGTCGGCGCGACGAAGTCTTCTTGGTCAGCAAGGTTCTTCCTTCCAATGCATCCTTTGCCGGGACAATCCAGGCCTGTAAACGAAGTCTCGATCGGTTGAAGACCGACCACCTGGACCTCTATCTATTGCACTGGGAAAGTCGCTACCCACTGAGCGAAACCATGCGTGCTTTGGAGGCCCTGGTAGCGGAAGGCAAAACTCGATTCATCGGTGTCAGTAACTTCGATCTTGACATGCTGCAGGCGGCTGAGCGGGCTCTGAAAAGGGAACGATTGGCCTGCAATCAGGTTCTCTACCATTTGG
>DATKMG010000278.1:0-7647 GCA_035541995.1 Terriglobia bacterium | reverse complement strand
GTTGATGGAGAGCTAATGCAGCCGAAGCTCCCGTTGATTCCAGGCCATCAAATTGTCGGTACAGTGGATGGATTGGGCCAGCAAGTGACCCGCTACAAGCTTGGAGAGCGAGTGGGAGTGCCCTGGCTGGGTTGGACTTGCGGGGAGTGTCGCTATTGCCGGTCAGGGCGCGAGAACCTGTGCGACAATGCCCGATTTACCGGCTACCAGATTGATGGCGGTTTTGCCGAATATACCCTGGCTGACGAGCGCTTCTGCTTCCCAATTCCAGAAGATTATCCAGACTTACAAGCGGCGCCACTGCTTTGTGCAGGACTGATCGGGTTTCGAGCCTATCGACTGATTGGAGAGGCCGAGCGAATCGGTTTTTATGGGTTCGGGGCTGCTGCCCATATTCTCATTCAGGTGGCTCGCCATGAGGGGCGACAGGTGTATGCGTTTACACGTCCGGGGGACTCAGGAGGACAAAAATTCGCGCTCCATCTCGGGGCCATCTGGGCCGGAGACCCCGATCAAGCTGCTCCTGATTGGCTGGATGCTGCCATCATTTTCGCTCCAACCGGTGATTTGGTGCCCTCCGCGCTTCGCGCTGTCGCCAAAGGGGGGATTGTAGTTTGCGCCGGGATTCACATGAGTGACATCCCCTCTTTTCCTTACGAGATTCTGTGGGGAGAACGGCAGCTGCGCTCGGTGGCCAACTTGACCCGACAAGATGGAGAAGAGTTCCTGAAGCTCGCCCCTTCCATCCCCATTCACACGGCTGTCGAAACGTTTCCCTTGACCGCAGCCAATGAGGCTTTGGCCGCACTTCGATCCGGGGCCATCCATGGATCAGCCGTCCTCGAAATCCGATCGAAAACCCCCGATAGTAGGCAGGAATAAAGACACGTGGCTGGAATTGGGTAAACCGGTCCGGCTTTTGTAGACGCCGGACTGAACCAGGCATCTGCTACAGGTTGGTCTGGATTCCTCGGCTTCAGGCTCGGTCTTCACGGATTCTTGCCAAAATTGCGAACGAACTCAACGCACTCGGCCAGTTCGGGGAGGGAATTCTTCCAGTGGTACTCGTATTCCATGGAAATGTTCCCCTGGAAGTTCTGGCGCTGCAGTTCCTCCAAAATTCCCTTTATGTCGGAAACGCCCTTCCCATAAGGCACGTCGTGGGCTTCGGGTCCAAATTCATTCAGATCCTTAAGGTGAGAACTGATAATTCGACCGTTGAGGATCTTTAAGGCGTCGACCGGTTTGATTCCCGAGCGAACCCAGTGGCCCGTGTCCGCTGTTGATCCGATGCGGGAGTCACGGTCCTTAACCAGGGAGAGAATGTAATTAGGGTCCCAGTTTCTATACTTAGGATCCTTGGATCGTTTGGGATGATTGTGAATTCCCACCTTTACATTGTATTCCTTGACCAGCTTCTCAATCATATCCATGCTACCTTCAGCCGGCTCGGTGGTAATTGCAGGAAGACCCATGGATTTGGCGAATTCGAATACCCTCCGTGCTTCCGTCTCGGTTGTACCCAGCTCAACAACCCCATAATTGACGATGCGGATACCGGTCTGTGTCAACTTGGCTTTGACTTTGGCTAGGGTTTCAGGACTGGCTTTGTGGTCAAAAGGGGTTCTGTCCTGGGGGCTGAGCGGTTGCCCGGGGTAGGCCTCAATCACGTGGCAGCCCAGCTCCTGGGCTTTGTCAAGCGCTTCGAAAAATGTAAACAATCGAAAACTATAGGCTTGAGGGCCCAGAAGAAAGCCGCCAATTCGCTCATCCGGATTGTCTGCTGCAACTAAGGCCAAACTTGCTGCCAGCAACCCCGCGATCAGAACCGCACCAGCCAAAACCCCACGACGACACGATCTTGTTCTATGCATGATACCATTTCCTTTCATGGATATGATCTTCGAATGCGAAAGACAAAAGGGCTGAAAGCATCGAACCCTTTCAACCCTTTTTCCCTAACCAAACGTGAAGTTGTGATCGGGCAGGTAATTTCAAAACTGGTGCCCAGGGACGGAGTTGAACCGCCGACGCCAGCCTTTTCAGGGCTGCGCTCTACCGCCTGAGCTACCTGGGCCTAAGACAAGATGAGGGGTGTTTCCCCCCTAACTTAACCATGGAAGTATAGTGAATCCAACGTTGGTTTTCAAGCTCAATTGTGCCTGGGGTGCGATCATAAATGCCGGACAATATGAGCATAGACGTCTTAAGTCCTTCCTGCCGCCACTTTCGATTGCACCTGTATTCTGGGCTGATTAGATCGTCCTCCTATTCAACCATTCTCAGCCGCAGCTTCCAATGCTGCCATGTCTGCTTCTAGGCCGAGGCCAGGATCTTCCGGGACTCGCAGCGTCCCTTGCTCGAATATTAGCTTGTTCCTGAAAAGCCGCAACAATTCCGGCCGCTCACCGGTGAATTCCTGCGGATAGCCGGCATTAGAACAGGAAGCGACAAAATGAAGGCTGGCGGCTGTTCCCAGGGTTGGCTGGGTGTTGTGAACCACAATGGGTTTGTTATGGGCCTGAGCCAGAGCTGAGATTTTCTTAGCCTCAGTAAGGCCTCCGCATTTGGTAACGTCAGGTTGGATAATATCCGGTTTGCCTTGCCGGATAAGGTCTTTGAATTGCCATCGTGTGTACTCATGCTCGCCGGCGGCTACAGGAACGTCGAGGGCATCTGCCACCTCTGCCATTGCTTCGTAATCGTACTGTGGGGTGGGTTCTTCATAATGGACAATTTGAAACTTCTCCTGGAATCGTCTTCCCATTTGGATAGCCCGATGTGTGGAATAGCCATTGTTAACGTCGAACATGAGCTTGATATTGTTGCCGATCTTGCTGCGGATAGCTGCCAGGTAGGCCTCGGCCGGGTCGTTCGGGTCGTCCAATTGAAGTGGACTCCAGTTCATTCGCATTTTTACCGCCCTATAACCCAGGCCAACCGCCCTTTTCATGGTATTGGCTACCTCTTCCGGAGAATCCTTTTGATTCCATCCCAGGCTGAAATAAACCGGAACGCTTCTGCGGTAGGCGCCTCCCAGCAGCCGGTAGACCGGACGTTTGGGCATCTTCCCTTTGAGGTCCCAAAGGGCGAGATCAATGCCAGCAATTGCCTCCGAAAGAGCTCCGTGAGGCCCCAATTTAAAGGGATGAAAGAGCATCTGGTCATAGAGGGGCTCCACATCGAACGGGTCCTTTCCCATCACGATGGGCTTCAACGCGTGCTCAATGACACTCTGCAGCACACGTGTATTCATTGGGCTGCATTCCCCAATGCCCGATTCGCCATTGTTGCAGAATACCTTGACGAAGAGGGACCCGGTCGCCAGCCGGTATGTTCTCAGGTCCGTAATCTTGAGGTCTGAGACGGGGGGACCGACAGCGCTTTGAACGGGCCGAATCGAACTCAACAGCCCACCGGCAGCAGTCATCGAAGTGTCCAAAAACATCCGCCGAGAGTTCATTTCTTAGTGCCCTCCTTCTTGCTCGGAATATCACCGATGCGCTATTCTAACAGACTTTGAAGGTCCGATCAGACGAGGGCGACTTCAATCAGCGCAGGTCGGACCACCGGGATTCGGGGAGGCTGGAATATGGCATGGTCCAAAAAAAGACAAGGGTTTGGTGAAAAAGACCAGGTCCGTTCCTTCATCTGTATCGAAATCCCCCCATCTATCCAGAGTCGTATTGAAGAACTGCAACGAAGGCTCCGCCCTTCTGGAGCAGACGTCAGTTGGGTTAAAGCCTCGAACATTCATCTGACCTTAAAATTCCTGGGAGATGTTTCCCAATCTCAATTAGCCGCGGTCCGATCAGGACTATTGATCGCCTGCAAAGGCCAAGCTCCGGTCGATCTCAAGATTGGGGGGACTGGCGCTTTCCCCTCACTTCGGAATCCTCGCGTGCTCTGGGTGGGGGTTGCTGGAATTTCCGAGACCCTCACAACTCTACATAAAGCTATCGAGGAGATGTTGGAGAAAGAAGGATTTCCTCGAGAAAACAAGCCGTTCTCGCCACACCTCACATTTGGCCGAATCCGCTCCCCCCACAAGGTCGATTCCTTGGCTGATGCATTGGCTCGAGAAGAGTTTGTGGCCGAGAGCATTCAGACAGAACGAGTCATCCTGATGCGTAGCCAGCTGAGCCCCGGCGGATCAGTTTACACCCCCATTGCGGTAGTTCCTTTGACGGGAATGGACTAGAAAAGACAAAGGGTGGATCTGGTGACGGACTTACCGCTGGCGTGTTGGCTCCAGCTTCTACATCTTGTCGGGAACGACGATTCCTAGCAGATTCAACCCCTCTTCCAAAGCATCGCGAATGACCTGAGTGATGGCCAGTAGGAACCGTTTCCTCAGTGGATCCGATTCAGTGATGATCCTGTGGCGGTGATAGAAGAGATTGAACCCCTGTGCCAGCGTAAAGAGGAACTTGGCCAAAGAAGCAGGCTCAGACGTCTGGATGGCCAACTCAACGGTAGATTCGAGTTGGGAGGCAAGATAGATCAGTTTCCAGAGCTCATCCTCAATCCGCTCAGTGGGAAAGTCCTTGCCCAGGTTATTCTCGACAAAATGCTGAACGGATTCTTGAGTGATAGTGGGGTCATCCTCAGTCACTTTGCGGAAAATATTATTGGCCCGCACTACCGCGTACTGAACGTATGGTCCGGTCTCGCCCTCAAAACTGAGGGCCTCCTTGAAGTCAAATGCGATAACGGAATTGCGTGTATATTTCAGCAGGAAATAGCGCAAGGCGCTGATAGCGATGGAAGTGGCTATGTGAAGAGTCTCTGCTTCGCCCAGCTCGCTATGCCGGCTGCGCACTTCTTGAAGAGACTTCTCGATCAGGGTGTCAAGCAGGTCATCGGCCTTCACGCCAAGCCCCTTCCGTCCTGATACTTCCACGTAAGGCCGCCGTTGGTCCTCTTCGGAGAGCTGGATTCCGAGCTCAGCACAACAGCGCGGTGACAGCGCCACCATTTCATAGGAAAAGTGTGTCGATAGATCAGCCTGTTCCTGGTACCCCAAGGCGCGCAACCCTGCAACGACAATCTTCTGCAGATAAGCCTGGCGCGAGTCTATGACGTTGTAGACACGGGTTCCGCCTCCGAAGTGCGGGTCTTCAAGAGCCTCGTTCTTTTCGGAGTTGGTCATGAAGAGGACATGGGCGTCGGCATAGCGGTAGAAAGGGTGGTAATAGAAATCCATCCCCAACAAGCCGAACTTCCAGAGTTGGTAAGCAATGTCTTTACCCACGTAGGTGACTGTTCCGTTGGACCGGACAATAATCTTATCCTCTTCGTAGTCCTCGCCCTCCTTTTCTACATCCGCCTTCTGCGGCGTCTCCACTCCCTTATCGCCGACTCGCATGATCCAGCAACCCTTATTCTTCCCCGAGGACTCCAGATGGATGGCCCCTGTCTTTTTGAGCAGTTCAAAGGCATAACTCCAGAACTTCAGATGCAGGATGTCGCTTTCCTTAGGCAGTAGATCGTACTGAATGCCGATCCGGTTCATGGTTTGAAGGTGAGCCCTGACAATCCGGTCGGCAATGTATTTGGCCAGTTCTGCCGTCTCGTTTCCACCCTCCTCAATGAGCTTCAGTGTTTCGGCACGCAGAGCCTGATTCTCAAGGCTCGCTTCATAAAAGGAGGATAGGCGGGCATAAAGGTCCCAGCAGTAATAGTCGAACTTGCCTTCGATGGCCTGGACCTGCTGAAGGGTCTTTTTCTCGATTTGCTGGAAACCGACTACCACGTCGGCCACTTGCACACCAGTGTCGTCGATGTAATTCTGGACTTCGACTACTTCTCCACTGAAACGAATCAGTCGCGCGAACGTGTCTCCCAGTACGGCATTACGTAGATGCCCAATGTGCGCAGCCTTATTCGGATTAATGTTGGTATGCTCGAGAATCACCTTCTCAGGCCCGCCTCCGCTGGCTGCGACTGCCGGCCGCACAGACGGTTTAGAGCCGATGGCATGCCTGAGGAAATGGCCTCTTTCGAAAAAAAGATTGATGTAGCCCGGGCCGGCCACCTGGACCTTCGCCACACTCGGCAGAGGGCCAATGGACCCGACAATCTCGACAGCCACCTGACGTGGAGCTTTCCTCAGGAACTTCGCCAGTTCAAAGCAAAACGGAAAGGCCAGATCGCCCAGTTCCACCTTGGGAGGTTGTTCGGCCACAATCTGACGGAGAGTATAGCCGTACCTGGATTCAATGTGCGTGCGGAATTGTTCTTTAATCTGTTCAATCAGGGCAACCAGCATCTTTGTTCCTTACGGAGTGATTCAGGCCTCCAAGAAATAGCGAAGTGTAGCACATTCTGGTTGCGGTTTCATAAGGCGAGATTAAGGAGGGTGCAGGCAGAAGTGGCGTACAAATTTCCCACCCCGTAGGCGCACCAGCCATTGGCCGGTGGTTGAGCGGAGTGATACCACCAGTCGCAGAACTCGCTAGACGCTAACGGCCGATGCGGATGATTCCGAGAAGCTAGCCCAATAGCCTGAGTCATCGACTACTAGAGGACTTTATTGTACATTAACTGTTGAGGCAGCGCAGAGTATGCCTACTGTCAAAGGAATTACCGGTTCCGAATCGCTTTTACTTCTACAGCTTCGACTGCAACGAACCGGTGCATGTGCACGTCCAAAGGGAACGGATGGTCTGCAAGTTCTGGATCGAATCTCTTGCGCTCGCAGAGAATCATGGCTTCGCGCCCCAAGAGCTGAACCAGATTCGAAATGTCATTCAGGCGTTAGGCCACGCAATTCGACATCTGTGCGCTTGCCCACAAAGTATCACCTGCAAGGGGCCGAACTGATCTGCATCAGAATTTTGAGCATCGTCTGAGTAACTCAGAAGGTGACGGTTGGCGATCGACGGAGGGAACTTGACTAACAAGGCTGCTTTGAGAATCGGTGGAATCGGCTGCACTGCTTGGGCACTCTGGTCACTGCTCATCTACGCTGCGAAGCCCGGTTCACCCGAAGGCTTCGGAAAGAGCATATTTCTTATCTCCATGCTGTTTGTGGCTGGCGCGTGCGTCTGGGCCTGCTGGGAGTTATTCCCACAGCATAAATCCGAGCTTTGGCGTCGGCCAGCTAATGTTCTATTGAGCGCCCTTGCCTTTCTCGGAATACTCGGCGTTGGCCACATACTCGGCAAGTTCATCGCGCAAGGCGCTTAGTAGTCGGGGCGTCACGGCAATGACGCGGCGCCCTTAGCAACTACATCGAAAGGAGTGCGACATGATCGGTGTATTCGTGACGTTTCGCTACGGAGACAATTTCGACGAGCAAGCCGTGCGGAAGATCGCTGAGACCGCACGCGTAAGGATTGAAGGAATGCCGGGCCTACGCTTAAAGGCTTTCACGCTCAATTCCGGAAAGCGTGAGGCCGCGAACTTCTACGTGTGGGATTCAGAGGACGCGGCCAAGGCATTCTTCACGGATCAACTGCTCGAGCGGGTGACCGGCCTCTACGGTGTGCGCCCGAGCGTCGAGTTCGTGCAGATTGCCGCGCTCGTGGAGAACACTCGGGCCTGATCTGGTCCAGAGACGATGCCCAACACGTCGCTGCACGCGACCGGCCTCAGATCGTGGCGGCGAACTCGCTGCGCAACGGAGCGCGGCTGGACTGCCGA
>DATKMG010000277.1:0-7630 GCA_035541995.1 Terriglobia bacterium | reverse complement strand
TTCGAGCCGCTGCAGTGCAGTCTCAAATTCCAGTTTCTTGTTCATTGCGGTTCCCCATCCTGAATTGTCGGATTAATCTGTTCCGCTCTACCCAGAACTTCGCCTTCGGCCAGTGTCACTGAGAATAAGTCCCCGAGGTTTAACGAACGTGAACGCTTTAGAATATTCCCGCGAGAATCCCGGCAAATGGCGTAGCCTCTGCTCAGAACAGCCTGAGGATTCAAAGCTTCCAAGGTTGCTTCAAAGGCTGAGACTCTGTTTTTGAGGTTCTGGAGGTTGATACGCTGGTTTGAAACAAGCCATTCCTTCTGGATCCGAACGGCATCTCGCATCAAACGGACTTTCTGAAGCAAGCCATACCGGTCAAGGCTGGAGAGCGCTTGGTCATAACGGCTTCTGAGAGACCGGAGACCGTTTTGCAGAAAGGTTCCCATCCTAAACGCCAATTCATCAGCATGCTGCTGATAACGTTGGAGGCGGCCCTGGACGGAAGCAAAGGCATGATCGGTGGACAAGGACAAAACTCGATTTCGAAGCCGACTGAGTTCGTACTGGAAAGACCGAGCAAGTCGCAGCTCCAGGGTATTGATTTGCTCAGTGAATTCGCTCTTTTTCAACACCACTAGTTCCGCGGCAGCTGACGGGGTAGGCGCTCTAAGATCAGCGACAAAATCTGAAATCGTAAAATCAACTTCATGGCCTACAGCTGAAATCACGGGGATCCGCGATGCTGCAATGGCCCGTGCTACGACCTCCTCATTGAATGCCCAGAGGTCTTCAATGGATCCCCCACCGCGTCCCACGATCAAAACGTCGATGCCTCCAACGGAATTAAAGTATTCAATTCCCGATGCAATTTCTCCCGCGGCTCCTTCGCCTTGAACTTTTGAAGGATAGAGTAACACGCGCAAATTCTGGTGGCGCCGTTTGAGGATTCTAAGAATGTCACGGATGGCAGCGCCCGTCGGAGAGGTGACAATGCCAATGGATCGCGGAAGCAAGGGGAGAGGCTTCTTGCGGTCGACATCAAAAAGGCCTTCAATTTGAAGTTTGGCCTTCAACTGCTCGAACGCCAATTGAAGAGACCCGATCCCCCTGGGTTCGAGGCTCTCGACGTAGAGCTGGTACTCACCCCGGGGTTCATACACCCCGATACGACCGGAAGCCAAAACACTCAGGCCATCTTCAGGCTTAAATTTGATGAAGCGCGCACGTTGCCGGAAGCAAGCACATTTGATTTGTGCCCCCGGATCCTTGAGCACGAAATACAAATGTCCGGAAGCGGCAGCGGTAAAGTTCGAAACCTCCCCCTCGACCAGAACTTCCGGAAACTCCGTCTCCAATCGCTCTTTAATCCGGGCGGTAATCTCAGAGACGGTGTGGATTCGGCGCGACGTAAAGAGATTCACTTTCTTGAGAGAAGGGAAAAAATCAGAGTCAACAACAGGCTGAGCAGGATGCAGGTAGTTAATGGGAAGTAGAAACTGAAATCGCCCCGTTTGATAAGAATGTCGCCAGGCAGTCTGCCCAGCCGGAAGAATGAAAAACGGGACGACAAAAGGATCAGTAGCCCAACCCCCACAAAAGCCAATCCAAGCAGAATGAAGAATTTGCCCATAAACGCCTCACACCAGTTCAAGGGATGTGAAAAAGTAACTAATCTCGGCCTTGGCAGTCTCGGGCCCATCTGAACCATGGATTACGTTCTTTTCTATAGACGTCGCATACAGTTGTCGAATTGTTCCTTTAGCGGCTTTGGCAGGGTCAGTCGCCCCCATCAAATCCCGCAAGCGATTGATGGCGTGATCTGCTTCGAGGACCAAAACCAGAATCGGCCCTGAACTCATGTAGCGAGTGAGATCGTTGAAGAAGGACTTCCCACGATGAACCGCATAAAAACCTTCAGCTTGTGTCCGAGTAAGATGAAGGAATTTTGCTGCTCGAATGCTAAAATCGTTCTCTTCCAGGCGCTTAATAATGTCGCCGATGTTCTTCTGCTGAACTCCATCAGGCTTGATAATCGTCAGCGTCTTTTCAATACTCACAACGTCTGCCTCCTATGCCAGTCCCACGCCAGAATCTCTTCACACCTCACCTGCTCAGAACTTGAGCCACGGCCTCGCCAATCGCAGCGGGGCTGCTGACCACATAGATTCCCGCATCCTTCATTGCCTGCATCTTTTCAGCAGCGGTTCCCTTGCCTCCGCTGATGATAGCGCCGGCATGCCCCATGCGCCGCCCGGGGGGCGCTGTCTGGCCTGCAATGAAACCCACCACCGGCTTCTTCACATGATTTAGGATGTACTCACTGGCCGCTTCTTCTGCAGTTCCACCGATCTCTCCAATCATGACGATAACCTGGGTCTCAGGATCCTCATTGAATAATTGAAGCGCGTCCACAAACGAGGTGCCAATGATAGGGTCACCACCAATCCCGATGCAGGTGGACTGGCCGATATCCCTGGATGTCAGCTGTCCCACGGCCTCGTAAGTGAGAGTCCCGCTTCGGGAGATAACTCCAACCGGACCTTGTTTGTGAATGGCACCGGGCATGATCCCGATTTTGCATTTTCCAGGAGATATAATTCCGGGACAGTTGGGTCCGATCAACCTGGTTTTTCGCGCAGCCACAAAATTAAAGGCTCTAATCATGTCAAAGGTGGGAATCCCTTCAGTGATGCAGACGACCAACTCGATGCCCGCATCTGCTGCTTCCATGATGGCATCGGCTGCGTAAGGGGGTGGCACGAAAATAACCGAGGCATTGGCACCCGTTTTGGAACGAGCTTCGGTTAAAGTATTGAACACGGGGATCCCCTCGTGCAGGGTGCCTCCCTTTTGTGGGGTTACTCCCCCTACTACATTTGTGCCGTACGCTTTGGCCTGCAGGGTATGAAAGGTTCCTTCCCTGCCGGTGATTCCTTGAACAACGAGCCGAGTCTTCTTATCGGCCAGAATACTCAAGTGAAGATACTCCTTTCCCTGGTGCTAACCTGCCTGGAGCAGACCCACCACTTTTTCAGCTGCGTCTTTCATGCCATGAGCCACCGTCAATTTCAAGCCTGAGGCTCGCAGGATTTCTTGGCCTTTATCCACATTGGTGCCTTCCAGCCGAACCACAACCGGAACGGTAACTTTTGCTGCTTTGGCTGCCTCCACGACGCCTTCGGCTACGATGTCGCAACGCATGATCCCACCGAATATATTAATCAGTACCGCTTTGACATTCGGATCCGACAG
Organism: Terriglobia bacterium; assembly: GCA_035541995.1. Lineage (GTDB taxonomy): Bacteria > Acidobacteriota > Terriglobia > Versatilivoradales > Versatilivoraceae > DATKMG01. Next base: position 4,390 of record DATKMG010000277.1, on the reverse strand, counting down.
AATGATCCCAAATGCGCTCTTTACCTGATCTGCAGTGGCGCCTCCACCGACGTCCAAAAAATTGGCGGGGGAACCCCCGGTCAGCTTGATGATGTCCATAGTGGCCATCGCCAAGCCGGCACCGTTCACCATGCAGCCGACGTTCCCGTCGAGCTTAATGTAATTCAAACTATGCTTGCTGGCCTCAATTTCCAGGGGATCCTCTTCGTCCAGATCACGCAACTCCTTGATATCAGGGTGACGGTAGAGTGCGTTATCATCGAAGTTGAGCTTGGCATCCAGAGCATAGAAGGTACCTTCCTCCGTTAGCAGGAAGGGGTTGATTTCAGCCAGAGAGGCATCTGTGTCTTGGAATGCCTTGTAGAGAGCTATCATGAAGGCGGCCGCCTGATTGACAAGGGACGGGGGCAATTCCAATCCGAAGGCGAGCTTTCGGGCTTGAAACGGAGTCAGCCCCAGGCAGATCTCGATGGGTTCTTTTAGAATAAGATCCGGCGTTTCCTCGGCAACCTTTTCAATTTCCATTCCCCCGGCCTTGCTGGCCATAAACACCGGCTTTGCCGCTGCGCGATCGAGCACGATTCCCAAATAATACTCATTCTTAATCCGTAACCCTTCCTCGACCAGAACACGCTTGACGATCCGACCTTCAGGCCCCGTCTGGTGGGTAACCAACCGGCTGGCCAACATCCTGTCGGCGATCTGTTCTGTCTCGTCAGCTGACTTAGCCAGCTTGACGCCACCTCCTTTGCCACGCCCCCCTGCATGAATCTGTGCTTTGACAACCACTGGAAATCCCAGCTTCTTGGAGATTTCCCGGGCTTCTTCTTTAGTGTAAGCCACCTCGCCTCTGGGCACGCGCACACCATACTTAGTGAGAATTGCCTTGGCCTGATACTCATGAATCTTCATGAAGACACCTTATCGAAAAAGGCTTAAGGTCTGGGTTTCCGGCCGTTCAATACCGGTGGGCTATTATATAGGATCAAGTAGGCATGTCAAGAAGCCCGAACCAATTGCAGTGCTGCGAATCCCTGGAGGCGGGACGCCCCCGTCCCGCAACTTGCAAGACGCCGTGAGGGCACGGCGCCTCCAAGTCCTCGAAGGCGGGATGCCCCCGTCCCGCTTCCGGCAACGCACAGTGGACGCATGCTGTCTCCAGTCGCACTTTGAATTGCACCGTGAAAGTAGTCAACTGTGGTACATCTTAGATGCCAGTGATATACTCGCAGGTAGTCATAGTCAGGCTCGTTAACTCGAGGGATTGACATGGCTGCAGTTTCCCCCCAAGTATTCTCCCAACTACTCCAGGCCCGGAGCCGAGGTGATTCCTCGGTCCTTAGGAAGGTCACCCCGCTGGTCTACAAAGAACTACAAAAGGCTACGCTTCCTCAACGACTGCCATCTGGCAACGGCGGGCTGGACCGTAGAAGGTACTGTACGGATCCTGGAAAACCTCTAAGGTCTAAAACACGTGGACAAATGGTGTCTCACTAACAATCTCCGGATAATATCGCCAAGGGCAGTTCGGGCAAACTATCTTCAAGGACATCAAAGTTCAAATTGAAAACGAGATAATTTTCAAACGGCCTGGAGAGGAGGACAATACTTAGAATAAGACAAATGCCGGGTTGAGCTCTGCTGCCGTCCTCGTTGTTTTAGTGGCTGCTCACTCAATCACGGGGACTATCAGCGGCACCCTGGTGGGTCCGAACGGAGCACACATCAACCCCACGTTTGACCGGATTAACGGCGCTCGTTCAGGCCGGGTCATTCAGCTCTCGCTGCGGCGGCAGTTTTGATGACTCACTCAGGGATGGCCATCCCTGCCTGTCCCCTGGCCGTCAGGCCTTGCCGAGATGCGCTGGTTTGAGGGACAGTGTAGAAGTGGCATTAACCCCTCGATTTATCGAGGGGTACGCCAACGTCCCATAGCGGCAGCGAACCGTTTCAACGGTTTTGTTTTGATATCAAAAAGGAAGCTCTATGTCTGTTCATTCCTACTCCCGCTGTTGGCTTCATCTGATCTGGGCGACCCGGAATCGAGAACGAATGCTATTCGGGGAAGCCGCAAGGAAAGTCTCAGACTTTTTGTCCCAGTACGCCGAATCAAAAGGCATCTTCGTGAGAGTTAATTATGTCAATCCGGAGCATGTGCACGCCTTAATCGACTTGCCGACGCGGTATTCCATCGAGGAGGTGTTGAAACTTCTTAAGGGAACCTCCTCCCACTGGATCAATCAGAATTGCCTCCTTCGGGGGAAGTTCTTTTGGGGACGAGGTTATGGGGTCTTCTCGGTTTCGCAATCTACTTTCGCCCCGGTGAGTCGGTATATCTCCACGCAGGAGGAACATCATCGAAGGAAGTCATTTTGGGAAGAATATGAGAGTCTTGTCAAGCATTACGGATTGAAGTGGGTGAAGGAGGAAACCGTTGAAACGGTTGAGGACGGCTTGTCGCCGATTCCACTGCCCCTCGATGAATCGAGGGGTTAATGGGATTTGGGGCAAAACCCGACGCGCCTCGTGAATGCCGGGCTCGCCACTCGCCACTCACCACTCATCACTGGTCACTGCTTTTATGACGGACCGTTGGGAACAAGTTGAGAAGATTTGCCAATCGGCGCTGGAGCTGGAAGAGAGCCAGCGGGCGGCTTTCCTGGACGAGGCCTGTGCCGAGGATGAAGAGCTGCGTCGGGAGGTGGAGTCTTTACTCCAGTTTGACACACGTGGGAAACGCTTTATCGAACAACCAGCCGTGGAGGTAGCGGCTAAGATGATGGCTCGTGAAAAACCTGAGTCCCTCATAGGGCAACAGATTAGCTCTTACCAGATCCTGTCTCTACTCGGGGCTGGCGGGATGGGGGTCGTCTATAAGGCGTGCGATACGCGGCTGAACCGATCGGTCGCGATCAAGGTATTGCCGCAGGACCAGGTAATAGATCCTGAGCGCAAGCGACGCTTCATTCAAGAAGCTCGGGCGGCCTCGGCGCTGAACCATCCCAACATCATCACTATTCACGATATCGGCAGCGACAACGGCATCGATTTTATCGCCATGGAGTACGTGGCCGGCAAAACGCTGGGTCAACGGATCCCGCGCAAAGGGATGCGGCTCAGTGAGGCGCTGAAGCTAGCCGTCCAGATGGCGGACGCTCTGGCCAAAGCCCATTCGGCCGGCATCGTCCATCGCGACCTGAAGCCGACCAATGTGATGGTGAGCGAGGACGGCCTGGTGAAGGTCCTGGACTTTGGTCTGGCGAAACTGACGGAAGTGGAAAGCGGCGAAGGGGCGACGCGCTCGCTCGAGTCGCTGACGGGAACAGGGACGATTGTCGGGACAGTCTCCTACATGTCGCCCGAGCAGGCGGAAGGGAAGAAAGTCGATGTCCGGTCAGACATCTTTAGTTTCGGGGCGGTGCTATACGAGATGGTAACGGGGCAGAGGGCCTTTGCCGGCGAGTCGAATCTGGCAATCTTGACAGCCATCCTGCGCGAGGAGCCGAAGCCGGCCAGTCAAGTCGTCAAGGGTCTGCCCCACGAGCTGGAAAAGATCATCCACCGCTGCCTGAGGAAGGATCCAACTCATCGCTTCCAACACATGGATGACGTTAAGGTAGAGCTAGAGGAACTGAAGGAAGAATCAGGCAAGCTGACTGGGACATCACCTGCGAGGCCGGCCTCGCGGGGTGACAGCGGTCACCCGTTCGGCCAGGCGAGCTGGCTGACTCGGCGGACCTGGGTTTGGGCGGGAGCGATGCTCGTTGTAGTGGCGATAGCTATCGTCGCATGGCTCTTTCGCGGGACTGCCAGAAAACCGGCAGCGGCACCCGAGCTGGTTCCTCTGACCAGTTATGCAGGTCTTGAGCGGTCCCCCAGCTTTTCCCCGGACGGCAATCAGGTGGCGTTTTCCTGGAATGGGGAGAAGCAGGACAATTACGATATTTATGTGAAGCCGATAGGTTCCTCCACGCCGCTTCGGCTGACTACGGACCCTGCTGACGACGTCAGTCCGGCCTTTTCGCCAGATGGACGCTTGATCGGTTTTGTCCGGGTGTCGAAAGGACGTGGCACACTCATTGTTATCCCCGCCATTGGTGGCCCGGAGCGCATCGTAGCCGAGGTCGCTGTTCCAGATTATGTGACGAGTCCGTTGTTCGCCTGGCTTCCCGACGGCAAGTGGGTGGTGACTGAGGGTCTGGCTCTGTTGTCAATGGAAACAGGCGAAACTCGCCGCTTGACATCGCCACCAAAATCGTCAACTGATTTTTCTGCCGCTGTCTCGCCAGATGGGCACACTGTTGCATTCATCCGCTCGCCTTTTTCTTGGGGCCCGGACATTTATCTGCTTGACCTGACCGAAGACTTGAAGCCCAAAGGAGAGCCGAAA
>DATKMG010000276.1:0-3036 GCA_035541995.1 Terriglobia bacterium | reverse complement strand
TGACGGGGAACGATGCTTATGCGGAGTTTCTCCGGAAACACGGAGATGGAGTGTTTAGCTTGTTACACGAGGTCCCCTCGGTCGATGACTTGGACCGCGAAATGAGATTTCAAGCCGAGAAGGGCCTCGGTGTCTTACAACGGGGAGCCCATAACAGTTGTCATGGGACAATTCATTACGCATTCCTGGACACTCTCAAGGAAGGCAAGTATGCCTTGGGTTTATTATTTGATCCTTCAGGTTCTTCCCTCAATCTCGCCCAGAGTAAGGGAGTAGCGGTCCTCATCCTCAAATTAGATCAGTTTGCTTTTGTGGCTCGAGACTTGCGAGCGGTGTCGGCCTATTGGCAACAGGCAGGATTCCCGGAGATGAGTTATACGCATCCGGTTTTGAGCGAGTTGAAATACCACGGCGGGCTTGGCTTGTTCGACCAGGAACTGGGTTGGCAGCGCCATGGGAAGGTGGTCTATGAGTGGATCAACCCATTGAAAGGACCTACGGTCTATGAAGATGCACTCCGATCTCACGGCGAAGGATTTCATCACCTGGCCTTCCAAGTTGAAGACTTGGATGGAGCCGTGGCGGCCTGGGCGGCTGCAGGATTCTCGGTGATTCAATCGGGTGCCTGGGGGGAAAAAGGCAAATTGGGCTCAGGCCGGTTTGCTTACGTGGATACGGACGCCATGGGTGGCGTGATTATTGAGTTGTTGTGGAACCTCAAGTAATTCCCAGAAAGCCCCGTTTCGCCAGGATCTCTGCTTTCAGTTCGGTTAGTTGCCCGTTAAAGAAGTGGCCGGCCCCCCGCAAAAGAACTAGGTCCTTTGGACCAGCAAAAGAGGGGAAGAGGCTTTGAAGGGTTTCCAAATTGCAGATTTCATCGTCCGTACCCTGTAAAAACAGCTTGGAAGTGGCCAAGTCTGCCAGGATTGTCGAATCGAAGTACGTCAAAGGTGGTGCAACAAGAATTACGGAGATCAGTAAGGGATCCCGCCGGGCGGCCTCCAGAGCCATCCAGGCGCCGAAGGAAAAACCAGCAACAAGGCAGGATAGCGCCGGGTATCGTTCTTTCAGGAATCGAATTGCAGCCAGCGTATCTTCGATTTCGCCGCGTCCGTTGTCGTGACGCCCCTCGCTTAGGCCCACGCCTCTGAAGTTGAAGCGCAGGACAATGCACCCCGCTTCAAAAAGCGCGCTAGCCACTGCATACACGACCTTGTTGTGCATGGTCCCGTGATAGAGTGGGTGGGGATGGCACACCACCGCGAGCTTCGGGGATCCAAACTTGGGATCAAACTTCAGGATTCCTTCCAGATGCCCTGCAGGCCCATTAAAGACAACTGCTTGAACCTTGCTCAATGGGAACACGCTCCGACCTGGGGTCGCCCACCCGTGGGTACGATGATGTAAGATTATAGCCAATTCGTCCACGCACAAACTCCCCGTTTAGGGGTGCGAGGACAGCTCGCTTTCGTTGGTCTCTGTAAAAGGAGGACTATGGACCGATTCTGGTTTGTTCTTGGCAGTGCTTTTTCCGGTCTGGGTGTAGCGGCCGGGGCCTTTGCAGCCCATGCGCTCCGTCAGAAGTTGCCTGCCGAACTTCTCGCCATCTTTGAGACAGGGGCCCGCTACCAGATCTATCATGGATTGGGATTGTTAGCGGTCGCCTTTGCTGTGACACGCTGGCCGTTGGGGCATGCTGAATGGGCAGGATGGGCATTCCTGACGGGTATCCTATTGTTTTCCGGAAGTCTGTATACCCTCAGTCTGAGCGGGGTTCGAGCCGTCGGTGCAGTCACTCCGCTGGGTGGTGTGTGTTTCCTGGCCGGATGGGCGTTGCTAGCTTGGGGCGTTGGAATGGCTGGCTCTAATTGACTTGCACACAGCCGGTCGAGCTCCTTTCGGGGTTGAATGCGCAGAACAGGATCGTGGCAGGTAGAGTCCCTTTCCACCTCCTTTCGGAGTATAATCGGTCCGACTGAGACTCTTAACGTCGGTCCCAGCTCATATCCTATTGTCTGGTGCCTGGGTTTCCGATATACCCCCCAGGCATTCCCAATCATTATCACGTAATGTGCAGAAAGGACCTCATCCTATGCGAACACTTCTATCACATTCCATCGCCGTGTTTCTCAGGCTTTGTAAATCTTTCTGGCCATTCTTGATTGTTCTGCTATGCGCGATTTCCATGGCAGCCTGCACTTCCACTCCGAAAGAAGAGAAGAAGGCAGTGGCAGTTCCCAAAGGGCCAACCCTCTACAAGCTGCATTATCCCTTGGGCCTAGATCCGGATGCCGCGGTGATTCCCGCTGACAATCCGCTGACCGAAGAAAAGATCAAGTTAGGCAAGAGGCTCTTTTTTGACAAGAACCTTTCTATCGACAAGACCATCTCATGTGCCACGTGCCACATTCCAGAAAAAGGCTTCGCTGAAGATGAGCAATTTTCGACCGGCGTTGGCGGTAAGAAGGGGAATCACAATGCGCCCACAGTGATAAACCGCCTCTTCAGTACTCGCCAGTTCTGGGATGGTCGCGCCGCCTCGTTGGAGGAACAAGCCGTTGGCCCAGTCCATAACCCCGTGGAAATGGCCATGCCTGACCCCAAGGTTGTAGAAGAACGGCTGAAGGGGGATCCCATCTATGCCGACCAGTTCAAAACAGCATTTCCCCCGGACGGGGCCATCACTGAGGATCACATCGCCAAAGCCATTGCCAGTTTCGAACGCACAGTTCTATCTGGCAACAGCCCATATGACCGCTTTATTGCTGGAGACAAGAATGCCATGAGCGAGTCAGCCCAGCGTGGCTACGCCATCTTCAAGGACGAAAAGAAGGGGAACTGTGTGACCTGCCATGTGAACTTTAACTTTACCGACGAAAACTATAACAACCTCGGTGTCGGGATGAAGTCCAGGAATCCCGATCTTGGGCACTACGCTGTCAGCAAGCTGGAAGGACACAAAGGGGCCTTCAAGACCCCTACTCTACGGAATGTGGTTGACACTGCGCCATACCTTCACGATGGATCTGAGAAGAC
>DATKMG010000275.1:0-7479 GCA_035541995.1 Terriglobia bacterium | reverse complement strand
CGAACGATGTGCCCTTCATACCGCGGAACGGGGTGTAACCGGCATCGGGCCAGGCATCGATCCATGCGCCATTGTCCGTGGTCCAGATTACAATCGTGTTCTCCGCGATTCCCAAATCACGGATCGCCTGAACGACCTGGCCGGAGTTGTCGTCCAGCTCCATTAGCGCATCCAGATAGTTTCCGCCTCCGGGAGACTTTCCCTTCCAGCGCGGAGAAGGATTGTTGGGGTTGTGGACCTTCTGGAAGTTGAGATACATGAAGAATGGTTTGGGGTCCTTGGCGTGCTGCTTGATCCAGTCGATGGCTTTGGCCCTCATTTCATCATCGTTGGTCGCCAGATCGTCGTAGACGAATTTCTTCTTCACAACCTTAGGCGGTTCGCCCGGTTTTGCTTCCCACATTGCCACATTCATCTGGTTCCACTCAGCCATGAACTTCGCATCGTGTATGGGGAAGTTTGGGTGCAAGGGCAGGTACTCGTACGCATAGACCCCCGCGTAATAAGGCAGCATGTAATACATCTCGTCGAAACCGTTTGCGGTCGGAAAATTCTCAGGCTTGTCGCCAAGATGCCATTTGCCGAGCTGGACGGTGGTGTATCCCCCCTGCTTCAGGTACTGAGCGATGGTAGGTGTTTTTGTGGTAAGACCGTTGGGATCGCCGGGGGAGAGGACTGACGATAGCGAAGTACGGATGGGAATGCGGCCGGTGATGAACGAAGCACGGCCCGCAGTGCAACTGGCTTGGCCATAATAATTGACGAAGCGCATGCCTTCCGCGGCCAGTCGATCCAAATTAGCAGTAGGCGCACCACGCATCACCCCGCCTCCATAGCAGCCCAAATCACCCCACCCCACGTCATCGGTCATGATCATGACGATATTAGGTTTGTCTGCTGCGACAGCCGGGATCACCACGGCCACTAGGGCAACTATGAAAGCCATGACATTCCATACGGTTTTCTTGATGCGCATTAATATTCCTCCCTTAATCATGTGAACGGTTGTCAAAGGGCCGAAGACAGCCATGAAAGTGGCCATGCGTGTTGACGGAATGCTGATGACACTCCAGTCAGCTTCTGATATGATCCCGCAAATTGTTTAACAACAAGCCTTCAGTTACGCAATATTTATCACGGTCCTAATTTCGGGTCACTGAGAATCTGCATTGTTCATGCTTCAATGTGAATGACCCGCTGCAGATGTCATTGCCGAGCCTGGGAATGAGAGAGATAGCTCTAGTTCTGAAGTGAAGATGGGTCTCAAGGGGGACATGCCATGAAAGGGTTTGCCTGCCTATCCTTGGCCATACTGATCACGATTGCGACCTTTGCTCCCTCTTATTCGTGGGACTTTTCTATGAGGGGCGAAGCTGAATGGCGGTATCGCTACTGGACCAGAACCGGTAATGACGACATATTCGGGACGATGGACTCGCAGTCCGTCAATCTGGGCCTGAACCATCTCTTGACGTTTCCCACCACCGGGACCACCAACGTTGGCAGTAGCACGTTCGGAGTAATAGCCGGAGAGAACCGCTACGGCGCCGATATGAGCCTGCTCGATTACCGGATGACAATTTATCCAACGATAAAAATCAATCCTGCAATTGAAGTCACCGCTTCGGTGAACCTTACGTCACTGGGCATCTACTCGGCCGGCAACCCCTATATGCCTTTTCAGCCCACCACTATCACGGTGCCGGCTGGAGGCGGAACTTTTGCGGTAGGGGGCGGGGCTCCAGGCTACGTTAATTCTCTTTACGTTCCTATTGGAGATAGAACGGCCGCTGTGGACATCCAGAACACGTACGTGACGCTGCAGTGGCTCAAGACCGCTATCAAGACTCCGATGCTCGACTTCAACATAGGATACAATGACAGCACAGTAGGGATGGGGCTTTGGAAACACAGATATGTCCGGGCTACCGCAGCATTCAGCATCAGCGCGACGTATGGACCGTTTCAAATAACTTTCATCCCGTACTTCGCAAGGGACCGTTCTACATGGGCGCTAAATTCATCTATTAAGTCACGAAATGAGAGCGCTTTATCCATAGAGCGTCGGGATGATCGTCGAAATTACTTCCAGGCACTGGAGGGCGAAATCGACTACACGAACGGTCCTCTGTTCGTCCAGATCGTATCCGACTCATATCGTCAACCGCTCTCGCAGAGCACTAATCCCCGTGGGGCCACACTCACAGCCCCCACGTTCCCCACTAATGACGTGATCAGATATAGGATTGCTTCGGTCGTAAAGTACTTCAACGGACGCTTCTTCTTCAATGCAGAGGCGGACTGGTTCAATACGTGGAACACAGGTCGAGGTACCGCATCCGGTAACCTTCCTACGAGTCTTGTAAACGAGAATACGGACGCCAACGCATGGCTCTACGGCGTTGAAACAGGGTGTGTTTGCGGCCCGGCGAAGCTCACAGCGAACTACGTGCGTGCCACCGGGGATGACCCCAGCACCAGATTTACGACCGAGGACGCTGCAGCAGCTGAGCAGGCCATAAGCTCGGCATATATGAAAGACTGGGGTTATTTGATGTATTGGCTGTACGGGACGGGCACATGCTGGGATGCCGATGGATACGGCCAGCCGACAAACTTCCACCATGTAGGAATCAAGTTTGATTATGAAGTGGCTGCAAACCTTAACATTTGGGGGCTCTTTTCAAATGCTTGGCGGGACCAACCGAATGCATACAGGCTTGGCGGCGACTACGTGAGCGGCATTCAGGCGTTCACAAATGACGACATCCTGACCGCTCAAACGGGCGGCTTTGCCGGCCATGCCGTTCCCAACGACAAGCGATATATAGGCTGGGAAATCGATTTAGGGGTCAATTGGAAGCTTCTTGAGAACCTTACCTTGAACACCACCTTGGCATTCTGGCAGCCAGGCCCGTGGTGGGGTGCCGCGTTTCCGGACACTGCATTCTTGTACCGTGTGCTAGGCGGGGCAGCCTTGCCGACGACTGCAGCAGCGAATAATGCGATAGGCGAAGCCAGGGCTACGCCAAATATAAATCGGAACATATCACCGCTGGGCGCAGTGGAAACGAGCTTGCTAATAAATTTCTGAGACTGCTTTCACTGTTTAAGACACCGGTAGCCGGAGCCGGGAATCTCGCGGTTGAATTGGCGGGCGGCCCTTTCAAACCGCCCGCCATGCTAGTAGTTTGACTACTGCCCCTCGCGATTCCTGAGCACCTCCTCGATCTTCTTCTTTATAGCATCAAGGTTAAAGGTCGCCGGCTCCTGCATCGGTGGATACTCGAGGGCTGTTTTCGCGAGCTGACCCACATATTCTTGAACCATCACGAAGCGCCAGAACTCGCGCGCATAGAAGTCGTTTACATAGCCACCGCCCTGGTCGTTCAAGCTCTGGGCGCCCGTTGACGGCGTTCGCTCGAACGGGTCCTGGCGAAGGTTCACGATGGTGGGCATGTCGGTCGTTACCTTAGGCCCAGGCCATCCGAGCGGCTGCTGGAAGAACTGGAACTTCATGTCGTCGATGCGGATGGCGCCCAGGTGGGGACCACCGAAGTAGAAGATCTCGTGCCTCTTGGATGGCCCTTTGCCAAGCAGGAGGTCCATCTGGTTGTAACCGTCGAGGTGGTTCTTGTATGTACGGTCACCCAGCTTCACCCCCTTCAGGAGTTGCTCTGTGATGTTGGGGTTACCCGCTGCGGCCATGAGGGTTGGGAACCAGTCAAGTCCTGAGAAGATACCATTCTCCAGTGTGCCCGGTTTTACCTTGCCCGGCCAGCGGATAATTGCCGGAACCCGGAAGCCGCCTTCAAAGACAGTGCCCTTGGTGGCCTTGAACGGCGTCATGCCTCCGTCGGGCCAAGTAAACACCTCCGCCCCATTGTCGGTGCTGAAAATGACGATGGTGTTGTCGGCCTCCCCGATATCTTCAAGGTGCTTTAAGAGCGCTCCGACACTGTCGTCCATCTGGGCCATGCCCGCTTCTTCCAGGCCGTAATTGCTCTTGGAATTCATGAGCGCCTGGTACTTCGGGGAGAGGTAGGTAAAGACATGCATCCGCGTCGTGTTGTGCCAGATGAAAAAGGGCTTGCCTTCCTTCTTGGCCTTGTCCATGAAGGCCTTGGAACTCTCGACCAGCACTTCGTCGAACGTTTCCATGTCGTATTTGGCTTTACGACTCTCCTGCCAGTTCTGGCGGCCGGCCATGTTGGGGAAAGGCGCCAAGGGGCCTTCATCCACTATCTTCTGCTTTCCGACCTTTCCCCAGCGTGGCATCTCGGTGGGGTCATCCACGTCCGTTGCCCAGCAATGCACAAGATTGCGCGGCCCATACTTGTCTATCCAGTCCTGCGGGTAGTCAAACCAGTACGGGTCAGACATCGCGTCGAGGTGGTACAGATACCCGAAGAACTCATCGAAGCCATGCACGGTCGGTAGGTATTTGTTCAGATCTCCGAGGTGGTTCTTGCCGAACTGACCGGTGGTGTAGCCGAGCGACTTGAGCGCTGTGGCAAGAGTGCAGGCTTGAGCCGGGATACCCACGTCGGCCCCGGCTTGACCCACTGTTGTCAGACCGGTGCGTATTGGCAGTTCGCCGGTGATGAAGTTCGCTCGACCCGCGGTGCAGCTTGCCTCAGCATAGTAGTCGGTGAACATCATCCCTTGGGATGCAAGCTTGTCGAGGTTCGGAGTCTTCCCCGACATGATGCCGCGGTGGTACGCCCCGATGTTGAACCAACCGACATCATCACCCATGATGAACAGGATGTTGGGTTTCTTGTCTGCAGCATACGTTGAGGCAGTCACCAAAGCCAGAATAACAAAGAGCATGGTGCAGGCCATCAGGATCGGCCCTTTTCTCGATATCATTTCCTCCCCCTTTCATTTCGTAAATTTGTTAGGCATCAAGGTCGAGATATTAATTTCCTGAGGTCCTCAACATTTGACCATCTCCTGGTTCTTTTGCGTTACTTTCTCACCTCCTTCCTGTTGCACTTACTCTTGTCAAGGTCTCGAACAAGTTACTTCTCTTTCTCATTCAGAGGCGCGCCCTTCAGGGCATCCAGGCGCAGCTTCATGCGAAGCTTGTATTGGTCAGGGATTCCCTCGACGGCTAGTCCTTTGGCGTACACGCTCATGGCCTCGGCCTTTTTCCCCTGTTTCTCGTAGATTCCACCGAGCAGCATGTACGCGTCCGTATAGGCCGGGTACTTGGTGATGAGGCCATCCAGCACGCCTGAAGCCTTATGGAGATCTCCCTTCTGTTGCTGATAAAAGGCCAGCGTATAGGCATATCTGGGCTGATCGGGGCGGAGTTCGGCCGCTCTTCCACAGAAGTCCACTGCCTCGGCGAGACGGTCCTTCGAGAGAATCACGCACAAGTTGTATGCTGCCTGAGCCATCTGCGGATCTGTTTTGAGAGCCGCCCTCAGGTGCTTCTCCGCTGCGACGAGATCATTTGCCTCGGCCTTGAGCAGGCCCATGTTGAAGTTTGCGGCGGCATTGTCAGGAGCTATTTTCAGTGCCCTTTGTAACGCGTCGTTCGCCTTTTGATTCTCTCCCATACGAGCATACGCCATTGCCTCGTTGACCATGGCCAGCACGCCGCGAGGCTCCATCTTGATCGCCGTCTCATACGAAGCAACTGCCCGCTTAAAATCGCGGCGATCGAGATAGTAGTTGCCCAGGTTGTAATGAGAGTCCCACTGGTCCGGCCTCGACAGGATTGAAGCCAGATACTCCTTGCTTGCGGCTTCGACTCTTTTTTTGTCGTCATCCGCCAGCGGGATATTCTGATAGCCGGCCAGCGACGCCGCGGCACGGACTCGCACGAGGCGATAATCATCTCCGGTGGCCTCGGCAAGGGCTACAAAAGATTCTTTCGTTGGTACGTTTTGCAGGGCCGTTACGGCTGCGGCACGTATAAGCGGTGACGGGTCCTTGAGTGCCTTGAACAGCGCGGGAGCAACTCGTGAGTCTCCGGCATGCGACACGAGGTGTACAAGCGATGTTGCAACGATCTCGTCCCGACCCTTATCGGTCAAATAGTCAAGCATCTCCCGCAGTCTGCCCCAGTTACGTTTGCGTGCAGCGTCTATAAGGGATGCGCGGTTGACCAGAGGCGCTTGGTAATCGCGAGTGCGCCATTTGCGGACTTCCCTATCAGCCCATGCAGCGTCCTTGTCCGAGTGGCAGAGATTGCAGGCATTGGGCGATTTAAATGCTATTGTGGCTGCCGGGGCAGGGGGGAGCATCGAGTGGTCGCTCCTGCGCATCCTGGCAAAGTCCGTCATGGGCATGTGGCACGCAATGCACTTGTTTCCAGGACTGTCGGCTTTGTGGTGCGTGTGTTCGGCGGAATTGTCGACCTTTTCATTGTGGCAGGGCATACACGCCTGATTGGCCTTCTCCTCAGCCTTGAATTTGTATCGACCGCTGGATGTGTGGCAATGCAAGCAATCGAGTTTTCCCGACTTCACACAAGGACTCATAAGCCAGGAGGTATACGTGTAATTCTCTCCCAGGTCACGACCATCCGGGTAATAGTCAGAGTTTTCGAGAGTCACGAGACCGAAATGGTCGAAGAACTTGTCCCCGGGTTGGAAAGTGTCCGTGAGCACGACGGCTTTTGCATGACAACTGGAGCAGGTCGCGTTGTTCTGTTCTTTGGAAAAATCACGGCCACCTCGTGTTATTTTCAAATCTTTCGGCACGGTCCCCTTTGGCGCCGCCTCACAGACACGAATGTGCTCGTCAGCAGGGCCGTGACAGGTTTCGCAATTGATTCCCGGTTCCTTCCAGACCGTGTGGTACGTGTCGGTCTCGAGGTCATAGTTGGTTGAAACCTGGCTCACATGGCACCCGTAGCAGGCCGTGTTGAAGGTGTACTGCCAATCCCTCCAATTAATCGGTTCATCGGTCTGACCCGGAAGGTGGCGCACACCGCTCGCTGCCATATCGAACCATTCCTTCTTATTTACGTCGTACGCCACAGGCAAAGTCTGGAGCCGCCCGCGGTCCCGGGCGGTAAGAAAGTAATAAACATTCTTTCCTCCCATCGCGTGGTCGATGCGGTATTTCTTCTCGCCTTCAGGTCCTCGTTCGATCACCCACCCGTTCTCGCCGGCGATGTCGGCTCGGAATCGATAGTCCCCGATAACGATATCTTCCGTCTGAGAAGAGAGCTTTTCGCGGGCCAATTCAGCCGTATAAGGCTGCATCGCAAGCCCGTGGTGCGACGTGGACCACAACTGATAGAATTTCTCATGGCATTTGCGGCAGCTTGTAGAACCGGTATAGCCTTGGGAAGGATGAGACGGTGCCGAAATTATCTCGGCTGCCATTGCTTTTGTGCTGTGTTGAGGTGCCCAGACGAGGATCGCGACGAGACACATGGACCCGATGACTGTAACCGTGCCTGGTGCTGACATCATCCCCCCAACGCTTTCCTCTGTAAAAAAGGACATTTGAAATCCA
>DATKMG010000274.1:0-15923 GCA_035541995.1 Terriglobia bacterium | reverse complement strand
TGATGTCTCCTTTTAGATATCAACACGAGTATAGCTGCATTCCTGTTGGAAGTCAACAGGAATGTCTCAGGGAAGAAGATATAGACTGCGAGACAACAAGGCTCAAGAACAAGAAAGGACAGTCTGCGATTTGCAGGTGGAGTGCTCGGTCCTCTAATCGTTCCTTCCCCATGGACGGGTGTGCCAATCTGGGCGTATCATACCGGAACTAGACGCCAATTGGCATATAGACGGGAAGGGTAAATTGCGGGATCAGGAGAATCAACTTTCGCAGTCGTGAGTCGAACTACTTGCTGGCGTTTAGACTCTGTGTCATCTTATTTAAGCTGGTTCAAGATCAATTTCTCACTCGGAGGCGATAACTTGAGCGTCAGGATCACTGTGAATAACAACGGGTCATTGAAAGTAGAAGGGGACTTTACAGTTCACGATATGCAGGGTAATGCGTTTGACCTCTCGGGACGCACCGCAATTTCGTTCTGCCGCTGTGGGCACTCAGAGAACAAGCCGTTCTGTGACGGGACTCACCGTAAAGTGGGGTTCCAATCTGAAATTCAGGCACGGCAGCTTCCTCCACCTACCCCTAAACTGTGACAAATGAGGTCGAGTTGACGACAAGGCCCTTTGTCGCCGAAAGGCGGTTCGTTATGGCTTTGATGGATCCAAGGAACGAAGCGAATTCCAAGCCCCGGATCGCGTCTTGGAGTGCGGTGGCAAGCGAAGCGCGACACCGCTTTGGATTTGAGTTGCCAACTGGAAATGCTGACCTAGAGCTGGATTGGCCGCTGCCAAGCAAAGCGCCGTCGCCGCGAGGGACCGCTGTCCCTCGCTCTGCCGGCGCACTCCATAAGAGGCGCCCATGGTACCTCAAACACATCCAACCCCCAGGGTCAGCGTTGCGGACGATATTCACGGTTGTACGATGAATAATGGCAATCCTCGGTTGCTTACCAGTGGGTTCGAAGACCTGCGCACTGCTAAAAAGAAAGGAATAGATTGACAGTTCCCTCAATGTAATTGACGTGCTGCCCCTGGAAAAAGGTACTATCACTGTAAGCATCAAACGCCGTATATCCCCGCAGGTCAAACCGCAAGCCGAGGGGACCCAGAATGTGTTTCCATTTCAGGCCGCCGCCGTAGTTCACGTCGAACTTGGTCCCGAAGCTTTTCGGGCTATCCCCCCAGGTCGTAATGACGCCAATCCCGGCGGTCCCGTACGGGACGAACTTGTACAACGGGATATTGATCATCAGGTTGCTCTGTGCATTGAAAGCCTCGGTATTTGAGTCCAGGAATTTGGGGCTGTAGCCGATGGATTGTTCAAACCCAACAATGCCGCCCAGCCCAATCCGACCACCGAGAACTCCACCCCAATCGGTCCCCACCTGAAGACCCTCAGAGATGATCCCCGGGACCTGCTTTACGGTCAGATTCCCAGCCTTTTGGAACCCAAAATAGAATGTGGCGTCTGCTGCATAGAGACAGGATCCGGAGCCCAGAGCCAAGATCAGGAGTCCGGCTGAGAACTGCTTCTTCATGCCATCCACCTCCAAAATCCCATTTGACCCTCAACCCCAAGAACTGGGAATTCCTGGCTTGTTTCATGACTGTTCAAAAAATCATTCTAACCCAAAAAGCAGCCGGTGGGGGAATTACGCCCCTTTGAAAGGCAGCGAGACATCCCTGCCTCCACCCTAGGTGAATATTCCGCTTGGGGCCTGTCAGCCGAAGTCGGTTAAGTTCGGCCGCGGGAATAACTCTCCTTGTCGATTTATCTTTTGGCGGAATTCTTGTAGAATTTATGATTTACTGCTGACGCCAGGTAAGCATCAGGTCTTCCGTCAAGGATTCAAGTGACCGATTACATCTCATTCATCAAGAGATCTGTTAGACAGTTACAGGCGTATACGCTCAACCAGTTGGAAACGCCGGTTAAGGTCAACCAGAATGAGAACCCCTTCGATCTGCCGGAACCGGTCAAGGCCTCTGTCACCGAGAAGATGTCTCAGATAGCCTGGTCACGCTATCCTCCCTTCGTCCCAACAACACTCACCTCCAAACTGGCCAAGTTCAGTGGTTGGAGAGAGGAAGGAATACTGGTAGGAAATGGGTCAAACGAGTTAATTGAAGCCGTTTTGATGGTCGTCGTGGAAACAGGCAAACGTGTGGTCATCTCTCAACCCACCTTCACGCTTTACAAACTGCTGACGACTATCCTGGGAGGAGATTGTCATGATGTGTTTCTGACCCCTCAATTCGAATTTGATCTGCCTCGCTTGCTGGAATCGGCCCAGCAGGCTGATTTGACAATACTCTGCTCTCCCAATAATCCGACTGGAGGTGTGTTGCCGCATTGCAGCTTAAGGGCTTTGTTGAAGGCCGCAAAAGGCCTGGTCATTGTAGACGAGGCCTACCATGAATTCAGCCGGCAATCCGTAGTGACACTATTACCGGATTTTGAGAACCTCATTGTATTGAGGACCTATTCCAAAGCCATGGCCATGGCTGGCCTTCGAGTCGGATATTTGTTGGGACACCCAATTCTAGTCAAGGAAATCAACAAGGCGAAGCTGCCTTATAACTTGAACGTTTTCTCTATGGCAACAGCGGAAGCGGCCGTCGAGCATTTTCATTTGCTCAAGCCGCGAATCGACATTCTGATCGAAGAGAGGGAGCGAGTATTCAGGGGATTGCGGGGAATGGAAGGAGTCAGAGCCCTTCCTTCCCAGGCAAATTTCATTGCTTTTGAAACACCCTTGGGAGCAAAGGCCTTGTTCGATCGGCTGATTGCTAAAGGGATTCTGGTGCGCGACATCAGCCGATATCCCATGCTAGATCGCTTTTTGAGGGTGAGTATCGGAACCCCCGAGGAGAATGACCTGTTTTTATCTGCCTTGGAAGGAGTGTTAAATTGACCAAGCCCCGCACCGCTAAAGTCTCCAGAAAAACCAAAGAAACTAACATCACGATTAAGCTTAATCTCGACGGCAAGGGGAATTCCGACATTTCCACGGGCATTGAGTTCTTCGACCACATGTTGGCCTTGTTCGCAAAACATGGGCTTTTTGACCTTGAGATTCGGTGCCAAGGAGATCTTGGCGTCGATGGGCATCACACCGTGGAAGACGTCGGGATTGCACTGGGAGAAGCCTGTTATCAAGCTCTGGGAACCAAGGAAGGCATTACGCGTTTTGGCATGGCCTTCGTTCCCATGGATGAAGCTCTTTGCCGGACAGTTGTGGACTTCTCGGGCCGACCGTACCTGGTCTTCAATGCGCATTTTCCATCACAGATGGTCGGAGGTTTGAGTACTGACCTGATCGAGGAGTTCTTCCGTGCTTTGGTAGTACAAGCCATGATCAACCTGCACATCGAAGTCTTGTATGGCCGGAATTCACACCACATTGCGGAGGCGGCCTTCAAGTCAACCGCTCGAGCCTTCTGCATGGCAGCGGCCACCGACCCGCGTGTCAGGGGGATCCCTTCCACCAAGGGCGTGCTTTAATGATCACCATTGTCGATTACGCGATCAACAATCTCCACAGCGTGGAGAAGGCGTTTCAGAGCCTGAAGATTCCAGTCGAAGTAACCGACCGACCGGACCGAATCTTGTCCGCCAGGAAGCTGATTCTACCTGGAGTCGGCGCCTTTGCGGATGCCATGGACAACCTGAAAGCCAAAGACATGATTCAGTGTCTTTCTGAAAAAGTGTCTTTGGGGACGCCGTTGCTGGGTGTCTGCCTGGGTCTGCAACTGCTCTTTACTGAAAGTGAGGAATTCGGGCACCACCTGGGACTCAATTATATACCTGGCAAAGTGAAACGCCTTCCTGCAGGCTTGAGAGTGCCACACATTGGCTGGAATCAGCTTCACCTGAGGGAGGCCGATCCGCTGTTAAACGGGATTTCCGAAGAGAGTTTTGTTTATTTCGTCCATTCCTACTTTGCCGATCCCGTCAACTCTTCGGACGTCCTGGCAACTACTGACTATGGAATTGAGTTCCCTGCCATCGTCCGAAGAGGCAGCGTTTGGGCCACACAATTTCATCCGGAAAAGAGTCAGGATGTGGGTCTTCGCATTCTGCGCAATTTTGCAGAGATGTAGCCGGCTTCGAGATCCCCCAGGCCTTCTGGGTGTTTGCTGCAAGCGTAATATGTTATGATTCGTAGTGATATGAAGTGCGACAGATCCAGACTCTACAATCTTACTCACGCAATAGTTGAGCCTCACCGCTTTTGGGGGGGTACCCCCACTTAGTTTTTATTATCCCCGGAATATCATTGTTGAATGTCTTAATGGACTTCCAAGAGAGGATGGAGGAGTGATCATTTTTCCTGCAATTGACATGCGTCAAGGCCGTTGCGTTCGCCTCTTGCAGGGGCGTCCAGAAACCGCAACGGTGTATTTCGATGACCCAGTGGCAGCCGCCTTGGCGTGGGAACAGCAAGGCGCGCCGTGGCTTCACCTGATAGATCTTGACGGAGCTATGGGCGACCAAAGCATCAACCGAGCGCATGCGAAACATATATTCAAAGCCCTGAAGATCCCAGTGCAATTCGGTGGAGGTGTACGCAACATGGAGAATCTAGAAGATCTACTCCAGGCCGGTGCGCGTCGGGTAATTCTGGGAACCGCAGCAGTGGAAGATCCCGGATTCGTAAAGCAGGCCCTGTCTAAGTTTCAGCAGCACGTTGCCATCGGTCTGGATGCCCGAGAGGGAATGATTGCAATCCGAGGATGGCAGCAGGTGGGGTCTGTCCCCGTGCTCCCATTGGCGAAGCAATTGGCCGAGATGGGTGCAAGCCGAATCGTCTATACGGACATTTCCAAGGATGGGATGCTTGACGGACCAGATCTAACAATGACCCGTCAACTGGCTGTGGATTCTGGCCTCAAGGTCATTGCCTCTGGCGGAATCTCCTGTTTGGAAGATGTGAGACAAGTCAAGGAACTCGAGCCTCTGGGCGTGGAGGGAATCATTGTGGGAAAAGCATTGTACGAAAGAAAGTTCACTTTGAATCAGGCCCTGCAATATGTCTGAAGAAAGCGATGGATTAGAGGAAAATCCGGCGGGTCCCATGGGTTCGAAACTGCTTGGTTTGAGATCTGATTTGCCCGTCTACCCTGCCCCATGCTTGTTTTCTTTTTGCTATTCGTCTTATCTAGACGCAGCCGTTGTTTTTGTAAGGGGCTTTCATTAGAATTTGGGCTTATGCTGGCAAAACGCATCATTCCATGTCTTGATGTCGATCAAGGACGCGTTGTCAAAGGGGTCAATTTCGTGGACCTCGTCGATGCCGGGGATCCCGTCGAGTGCGGAATGCGGTACGATCAGGCAGGTGCGGACGAATTGGTATTCTTGGACATAACTGCCTCTTCAGACTCGCGCAACATTGTGATTGACATGGTCGGACGTGTCGCTGACACCGTCTTTATCCCATTCACGGTGGGGGGGGGAATTCGTAACGCAGCGGACATTCGCGACACGCTGCGAGCTGGAGCCGATAAGATTTCTCTCAATACGGCAGCCGTCAAGAACCCGGAACTGATCACGACCGGTGCTGAAAAGTTCGGAACGCAATGCATTGTCCTGGCCATTGACGCCAAACGGCGAAATTCCCGCCAGTCCGAATCGATATCATGGGAAGTCTATATCCACGGTGGGCGAACCCCAACAGGGATAGACGCAGTGGAGTGGGCCCGGCGCTCAGAAAGGCTTGGTGCGGGAGAGATTCTGCTAACCAGCATGGATCGAGACGGGACACAAGATGGCTATGACCTGGAACTCTTAAAAGCTATCACGTCTGCAGTCCAAATCCCAGTTATTGCATCTGGAGGAGTCGGGAACTTAGACCATATTTTCAGGGGCCTAACGGAGGGCGGAGCCAGTGCGGCACTGGCCGCCTCGATATTTCACTTTGGCACCTTTACAATCCGGGAAGCCAAAGTCTATTTGCGGGAACGGGGGCTATTGGTGCGTTGACTAGAAGTCGTGAGCAGCCAATCTCCTCGAGATAGGAAATGGCGGGTGATTCTCTTTTAGACCGAGCGACAGCGCGAGAAACCTACTGCGAAGAAGTCTCATATCTGCAACGTAGGCTGGATAGTGATTCTTCAGTCGCCAATGTCTGAAAGGGTATAGACTTCTTCAATGACATCCAGGAGTGTTTGATGCAGATCGATAATCAAGAAACTGCACCCAAACTCAAACTTGATGAGCAGGGTCTGATCCCAGCAGTTATACAAGATGCCCGGACGCTGCGGGTTTTGATGATGGCTTATATGAATCAGGAAGCCATCGACCTGTCATTGCGGCATCGGGAGACTTATTTTTGGAGCCGGAGTCGTAAACAGATCTGGCATAAGGGTGAAACCTCGGGGAACCGACAAAAAATCGACAAGGTCGAACTCGATTGTGACGGTGATACTCTTCTTGTTTCCGTTACGCCGTCAGGACCTGCTTGTCATACCGGGACGGAGAGTTGCTTCGACGCAAAACCAATTCCTGAGAGTCCAACGGCCGGGCTACCCCCTGTCCGGCTCACTCCTCATACGACTCTGAACCGGCTGGTAGAGGTCATCAAGCGCCGCAAGACTGATATGCCTGAAGGCTCTTATACAGCTTATCTGTTCTCCAAGGGAATCGACAAGATTCTCAAGAAGATTGGAGAAGAAGCAGCGGAGACAATTATCGCGGCCAAGAATAAATCCAAGCCTGAACTGGCTATGGAGTCCGCCGATCTTCTCTACCATTTGCTGGTTCTATTTGTGAATGAGGGACTGGAACTGGATGATGTCTTGATCGAACTCGAAAGGAGAGCCACAAAGGCAGTGACCACCGAGGAGTGATTGGATTGGATTCGGGCCGGAATAAGTCTTCGCTCGTCACAAATCTCTTCGTTCATATACAATGCCATGATCCGACCGACTATTAAAGAGTTTGAAACGCTCTGCCAGCAGGGAAACGTGATTCCGGTCTCCAAGGCGGTAACCGCCGATCTGCTCACTCCAGTCTTGGCCTATCTGAGAGTTGAATCGAATAATCCCCAGGCCTTTCTGCTGGAGAGTATCGAGGGTGGCGAGAAGATCGCACGCTATTCGTTTATCGGATGTAATCCTTATTTAACCATTCGAGCCAAAGGTGAGATGGTTGAAATAGAGAAAAACGGCGAGACCATCAAGCGTAAGGGGCGGATGCTGGATGTGTTGAGGAAGATCACGGAGCGATATCGCGCAGTTACAGTGCCGGGATTGCCCCCCTTCACTGGAGGGGCTGTCGGCTATTTTGCCTATGACGCGGTTCGGTGGGTGGAGGACATTCCCCAGACAGGAGAGGATGACCTTCATCTTCAGGATTCAGTAATGATGTTCTTCTCCAGCCTGCTGGCTTTCGACCATGTTCGTCAGCAAATACTAATTATCTCAAACGTCATGCTGGACGATAGCGCTTCCAGCCCTGAGGTCAAGTATCAGGAGGCTATCGGAGAGATTGAAGCGACCGAGCAACTGCTGAATGGCCCCGTCACCATGCCGCAGTTTGGGGATCCGGATGGAGGCTCGTTGACGGTGAAATCGAACTTTTCCAGAACGGATTACTTTCAGGCAGTGGAGCAGGCGAAGGAATATATCAAAGCCGGAGACATTTTCCAGGTTGTCCTATCACAGCGATTCAGCGTTCCTGTGACTACGGCCCCTTTTAACATATACCGCGCTCTGAGGATGGTGAATCCCTCTCCCTACATGTTCTTTCTCAAACTGGGGGACCACTCCGTCATTGGCTCGTCACCTGAGATGTTAGTCAAGATCAGCAACGGCTCTGCCTATTACCGGCCCATTGCCGGCACTCGCCCTCGAGGTAATACGGAAGACGAAGATGCTTTGCTGGCCGAGGAACTCAAGGCGGATGAGAAGGAGAAGGCTGAACACATTATGCTGGTGGACTTGGGGCGGAATGACTTAGGGAAAATCTGCGAGTACGGAAGCGTGGAAGTTCTGGACTTGATGTTCATTGAGAAGTTCTCCCATGTGATGCACTTGGTTTCAAGTTTGCGCGGTCGTTTACGTTCGGATGTTGACCGGTTCGAGGGACTGATGGCCTGTTTCCCCGCCGGTACGGTAACCGGAGCGCCCAAGGTCCGGGCCATGCAGATCATCGATGAATCGGAACCCAACCGACGTGGCATCTATGCTGGGGCCATCATGTATCTTGATTTCACGGGGAACCTGGATTCTTGCATCGCGATCAGAACACTGGTTGTCAAGGATGGTAAAGCGTACATCCAGGCGGGCGGCGGGATTGTTGCAGATTCTCTTCCGGAAAGAGAATTCCAAGAGACTGTTAACAAATCCCGGGCATTGATGAAGGCTGTGGAAATGGCAGAGACCGGTTTTTAGTGAGGCTACATGATCCTGGTTATTGACAACTACGACTCCTTCACTTACAACCTAGTGCAGTATTTGGGAGAACTGGGTGAAGAGCTTCAGGTCCACCGGAATGACAAGATCGAGGTTGCCGAGGTCGAGGCTTTGAAACCGAGCCGGATTGTGATTTCCCCCGGACCCGGGACCCCCGACCAGGCGGGGATCTCTCTCAGTGTCGTCAAGGTCTTTTCGGGCAAAGTCCCGATCCTGGGTGTCTGCCTCGGCCACCAGGCCATTGGACAGGCGTTCGGAGGCAAGGTGATCAGGGCTCCATACTTGATGCATGGAAAGACCAGCGAAGTCTGCCATGACAATCGAACGATTTTTAAAGGATTGCCTTACCGATTTCCGGCCACGCGCTACCACTCCCTGATTGTGGAGAGAAAGAGCTTGCCCAAATGTTTGGAAGTCTCGGCCACCACGACGGATGGGCTGATTATGGGGCTTCGCCACAAGGAATACCCGATCGAAGGAGTGCAATTCCATCCGGAATCCATAATGACCCACGAGGGTAAGCAGCTCCTGGCCAACTTTCTAGGATTATGAACTACAGCGATCTCTACAGTGCGTGCCTTAAGAAACTGTATCGTCGAGAGGATCTGGAGATCGACGAAGCTGACCAGCTACTGGAGGGCATATTCGGCGGACAGCTGAACGAAGTCCAGATGACCACTCTATTGACGGCATTGTCCTGGAAAGGCGAGTCAGTCAGAGAGATTGTCGGTTTTGCACGCGGAATGCGTCGGCATGCAGTGAAGTTCTGCCACAACGAAGAAGGAGCAGTCGACACGGCTGGAACGGGCGGAGACAGTACACGAACCTTCAATATCTCCACAGCCGCTGCCTTCGTCATAGCAGGCGCAGGAATTCGGGTCGCAAAACATGGGAACCGGGCAATTTCAGGGCAGTGCGGAAGCGCTGATGTCCTGACGTACTTGGGCGTTAGGGTCGATGCCCCCAAAGGAGTACTGGAAAACTGTTTTAGGGAGTGCGGGATTACGTTCTTGTTTGCCCCTGCGTTTCATCCAGCCATGCGAATCGTGTCCAAGGTGCGGAAGGAGATGGGGATTCGGACAATATTCAACCTCTTGGGTCCGTTATCTAATCCTGCTGATGTCAAAAGACAGATCATAGGGGTTTACTCCCCCCAACTAACCGAAACTTTCGTCCAAGTATTGGATGTCCTCGGCTGTGAAAGAGCGCTAGTTTTTTCCGGCGAGGAGGGGCTGGACGAGATATCTGTTTCAGGCCCGACGAAGCTCTCGGAATTACGACGAGGATCGGTTCAGACTCGTGTCTTAACCCCCGAGGACGTTGGGTTGTGCCGCAGTCCGTCCAGGGCCCTGCGAGGCGGTGATCCAGCTGAAAACGGTCGGATCCTGAGAGAGATTTTGAAAGGAG
The DNA here is from genome assembly GCA_035541995.1 of Terriglobia bacterium. Classification (GTDB taxonomy): domain Bacteria; phylum Acidobacteriota; class Terriglobia; order Versatilivoradales; family Versatilivoraceae; genus DATKMG01. The sequence goes on along the minus strand of DATKMG010000274.1, from coordinate 6,101 downwards.
ACAGGAATGGCGCTGAGCGGGATGCCGTCCTGCTGAACGCGGCTGCTGGAATCTATGTCGCGGACCGGGCTGAGTCTCTTCAGTCCGGCTTGGCGCTGGCTCGTGAATCGTTGGAGAGTGGTCAAGCGCTTCGCAAGCTGGACCAGCTGATCGCCTTTTCGAACTTGCCACCGGTCTGAGCGCGGAATATGGATACCAACTTCTTGGCAGGCATCGTCGAACAGAACCGGGCCAAGCTTGAAAAAAAGAAAAAGGACTCTCCGCTATTACCCGAACAAGTAGCGCTCCCGGCTGCTCAAAAGCCTTCCAATCAACGGCCATTCTATGTCACCCTGGACCGTACTGACCGCCTCAATTTCATCGCGGAAATCAAGCGAGCTTCTCCATCCAGGGGCCTTTTGCGTGGGCAGGTCGACCCAGTGGAGCTGGGCGTTGCTTATGAGTCTCACGGCGCGGCCGCTATCTCTGTCCTTACTGAGGAGGATCATTTCCTTGGGTCTTTGGAAGACTTGAAAAAGGTGAAACAAAGTGTCTCTTGTCCGGTCTTAAGAAAGGACTTTATTATTGACCCATACCAGGTTTACGAAGCAAGTGCCGCCGGTGCCGATGCGATTTTATTGATTGCGGCGATCCTGGACTCAGTTTCTCTATCACAGCTTTTGACCGCCGCTGACCGCATGGGCCTTAGTAGTATGGTCGAAGTCCATAATCAAGCTGAGCTCGAAAAAGCAGTGGAATGCGGTGCTGAGATCATCGGGATTAACAATCGCGATCTAACCACATTTAAGGTGGATTTGCAGACTACTCTGCAATTGGCGCCTCAAGTCCCGAAAGACAAGATCCTGGTCAGCGAGAGTGGGATCAGTACTGCTGATGACGTCCGCCTGCTTCGCGAAGCGGGGGTAGACGGGTTTCTCATCGGCGAATACCTCATGAAATCTCCAAACCCGGGAAAGGCTTTGCGAGAATTAATGATTAGGAGCCTCAACTACGAGGAGTCATGACTAAGATCAAGATATGCGGAATTACGGACATCCAGGATGCTGAGGCCGCGATTGCCCTGGGAGCAGATGCCCTGGGATTCAACTTTTACAAGCGAAGCCCGAGGTATATCGAACCAGCCAAAGCCAAGACAATCGTGGAAGCTCTGCCACCGATTGTGTCGCTGATCGGAGTATTCGTGGATGAATTCAGCCCCGACCGAGTGATGAGCATGACTCACGCCGTGGGAATGGGCACGGTGCAGCTGCATGGCTCGGAGAGCGCCGAGTACATCAAGCACTTGAGTGAACTTCGGGTCATCAAGGCGTTCCGAGTCGATGCCACGTTCGACGTCAACCAATTGTCGCGGTACGCTGTTAATGCATTTCTCTTGGACGCCTTCGAAGAAGGCATACACGGAGGAACAGGAAAAACCTTCAACTGGGATTTGGCCATCGAGGCCAAGAAACACGGTCGAATCATCCTTGCCGGAGGATTGGGACCCGAGAATATTTATGAGGCCATCCGCAAGGTGGAACCTTACGCCGTTGATGTATGCAGTGGAGTAGAGACCGAACCGGGCAAAAAAGACTTCAAGAAGCTGGATGCGCTCTTTCGCGAAATCAGGAGAGTCCAGTCGGACATGTCCGAGGATTCCGCCCATTGAGAGAGTCTGATGCCAATGCTGCAGTTTAGCCAATTTCCTGATCCCCAAGGCCACTACGGGCCCTATGGGGGGAAGTTTGTCCCCGAGACGCTGATGCATCCACTGGAAGAGCTGGAACATGCTTATCACGTCGCCCGCCAGGATCCGGACTTTCAAGCCGAACTTCAATATTACTGGCATGAATACGCCGGGCGCCCAACCCCCCTGTATTACGCCAAACGATTGACGCAGCAACTGGGTGGTGCCCGGATTTACTTGAAGCGTGAAGATCTCAACCACACGGGAGCACACAAAATCAACAACTGCCTGGGTCAGGGACTCCTAGCCAAGAAAATGGGGAAGAAGCGGGTCATTGCCGAGACCGGAGCTGGCCAGCACGGCGTGGCGACTGCGACTGTTTGTGCTCTGCTCAATCTGGATTGCGAAGTCTACATGGGTGAAGAAGACATGCACCGCCAGGAGCTGAATGTCTTTCGGATGCGGCTTCTCGGGGCCAAAGTGCACTGCGTATCCAGCGGCAGTAGAACCCTCAAGGATGCCATCAATGAGGCGATCCGCGATTGGGTGACCAACGTTCGAAACACCTACTATCTCCTGGGATCGGTCCTGAGTTCTCACCCCTATCCCATGATGGTGCGTGATTTCCAATCCATCATCGGCCGAGAGACTCGGACACAAATCCTGGACAAAGAGGGACGGCTGCCGGATCTCCTTGTTGCTTGTGTCGGAGGAGGAAGTAATTCCATAGGCTTGTTCCATCCCTTCCTGGCAGATCCGGAAGTCGCAATGATCGGTGTAGAAGCAGGAGGGCGGGGTCCAGAACTGGGAAACCATGCTTCTCGATTCGGCGGTGGCAGGCCGGGAATTCTCCAGGGCACCTTCTCTTATGTCTTGCAGACTGAGGACGGGCAGATTGCAAACACTCATTCGGTCTCGGCGGGTCTTGATTACGCGTCGGTCGGACCGGAACACGCTTACTTGCATGATCTGGGACGCATCCGCTACACCTCTGTCAACGATGGTGCAGCGCTTGATGCCTTTCACCTGCTGAGCCGTCTGGAAGGCATCATCCCGGCTCTGGAGAGCGCCCATGCTGTTGCGGAGGCCATCCGTCTGGCGCCAACATTGCGTCCGGAGAATTTGATGGTCATCAACTTGTCCGGGCGGGGTGATAAAGATGTTCAGAGCGTGGCACGACTCGAGTGACCTTCTTCCGTAGAAGTTCCCTGGGTCTCTTTCCGACTCTTGTATCGAGAGACGTCCAGAACCATTTAATCGTTCAATCGGAGATTCGCTCCTAGCCCCTTTCACAAGGGTGACTCATGGCAACTCGAATCCAAGCCAAATTCCAGCAATTGCAGAAGGCCGGAAAGAAAGCGTTCATCCCCTACATCACTATCGGGGATCCGGACCTTAATACTACCTTCGAATTAGTGCTGTCCCTCGAGCAGGCCGGTGCCGATATAATCGAGTTGGGAGTCCCTTTTTCTGATCCTCTGGCTGACGGCCCCGTGATACAGCGGGCGAGCGAACGTTCCCTTAGAGGCGGCTTTAGGTTGAAGAACGCATTGGAGCTGGTTCAGCAATTGCGAAAGAATACAGAAGTTCCAATGCTGTTGTTCAGTTATTACAATCCCCTCTTCGCCTACGGCTTCAAAACCGTGACTAAGCAAGCCGCAGAAAGTGGCGTGGACGGGTTACTGATTACAGATATCTCGGTGGAAGAGGCGGCTGTCCCTGTAGAGACCATGCGGGGCGTTGTGTTAGATTCGGTTTTCCTGGCTGCCCCAACTAGCACAGACGACCGGATACAGAGGATTTCTCAATATTCTTCTGGTTTCATTTATGCAATCTCACGTACGGGAGTGACCGGAATGCAGAACTCATTGTCCAGCGAGATTGCGCCTTTGCTTCATCGAATCCGCGCTCATTCCCGATTGCCAGTGGCCGTGGGTTTTGGGATTTCCCATCCGGACCAGGTCCGGGAAGTGGAGAAACTGGCAGACGGCGTTGTTGTGGGCAGCGCCATCGTTCGCTACATCGAAGAAACATCAGGCAATCCGCGCCTGCCCGTACTGGTCGGCAATTTCGCGCGGTGGCTAAAAGGAGAATCATGACCAATGGATATCGCCGACTGGCGGAAAAGGATTGATGAAATAGATGAGAAGCTTACAGAGTTGCTCAGCGAGCGGTCTCACTGTGTCATTGAAATCGGGAAGATCAAGCGGCAATTCGGTCTCCCCATTTACGACCCGGAGCGCGAAAAGGACATTGTCGCCCGCGTAACCCGGAATAATCGAGGGCCCATGGAGAACGAGGCCTTGACCCGGCTATTCGAAAGAATTCTGGATGAATCCCGACGGGTGGAGCGTTTAATGGCCGGTGAGCATCGATCTGACAAGGGGGCCAAGCAATCATGATTGTCGTCATGGAAGAAGGAGCTGCGGAGACTCAAATTCAGCGGGTTGTCGAAAGGTTAGTGAATTCAGGATTTGACATCCATCGCTCAACCGGTATGACACGGACAATACTTGGAGTGGTTGGAGATAGAATCATCGATGCTCGGGACATCGAGTTGATGGAGGGTGTACGCGAGGTCGTTCGAGTTACAACCTCCTATAAACTGGCCAGCCGACAATTCAGGCCTGAGGGCACTCGCATCCGTCTCAGCAATGACTCAGATCAGATCGAAATTGGTGGAGAGCAGCTAGTGGTGATGGCTGGGCCTTGCAGCGTGGAGAGCCGGGAACAGATGCTTGAGGTCGCCGAGACGGTCCGGCGCTGTGGGGGACGAGTTCTTCGTGGGGGCGCCTTCAAATCCAGGACTTCGCCTTACAGCTTTGAAGGAATGGGCGAGACGGGCCTCCGCTTGCTCCGCGAGGCCGCCGATCGTTATGGGTTGTTCGTGGTAAGTGAAATTATGGAAAGTCCGCAGATTCCGCTGTTTCGTGAGTATGTCGACATCTTCCAGGTCGGAGCCAGGAACATGCAGAATTATCATCTGCTGCGGGATCTTGGAAAGATCAGCAAGCCTGTCTTGCTCAAAAGGGGCACTTCAGCCACTCTGGAAGAGCTACTGATCTCTGCCGAGTACATTATGACAGGCGGAAATCCTGACGTGATTCTCTGTGAGCGTGGGATACGCACCTTCGAGAATTACCCTCATAATACCCTGGATATCTCGGCGATTCCCGCAATCAAGAAACTCTCTCACTTGCCAATCGTTCTCGATCCATCTCACGGTACCGGGCGAAGGGATAAGGTCCCGCCCATGTCCCGTGCCGCAGTGGCCGCCGGGGCCGATGGGTTGCTGGTAGAAGTTCACCCACACCCCGACCACGCACTCAGCGATGGGGCCCAATCGTTGTTTCCTGCGGAGCTTCAAAAGCTGATGGAAGAGTTAGCAGTAATTGCTCCTGTGGTTGGACGGCGGGTGTAGGAGTCAGGTGTGCGGTGTCGGGCTTTCAAAAAGGAGACGGAATAGGCTGCTCCTGGTTTTCTGGTAATTGTCTCTAACCGTCAAACCAGTTAGAAAACTTCCAGACGAGAGGAGTGAGATTGTTTTTTGTGATCCCTTGGGGAGGACTATGATAAAGACCGTCTCCGGCGCACACGAAGCCATTGAGAAAATACAAGATGGAGCCTCAATCATGATCGGAGGCTTTGGCCTTTGCGGCACTCCAGAGAATTTAATCCGAGCATTGCACGAAAAAGGAACTAGGGACCTCACAATTATCAGCAACAACGGGGGGATAGACGGTCTCGGAATCGGGTTGCTGATTGGCCAGCGTCAAGTTAGAAAGATGATTGCAAGTTTCGTCGGGGAGAATCGGCTTTTTGAAGAACTCGTCCTCAAGGGTGAATTGGAAATCGAACTATTGCCCCAGGGCACATTTGCTGAAAGGATCCGAGCTGGAGGAGCTGGCCTTGGTGCTTTTTTTACACCCACAGGGTATGGGACCATCAGCGCAGAAGGCAAGGAAACCCGGGCTTGGAATGGCCGTCACTATGTTTTGGAATTGCCGCTCCGGGCCGATTTTGCATTCGTGAAAGCCTGGAAGGGGGATCGCCATGGGAACTTGGTCTATCGCAAAACCGCACGTAATTTCAACCCGGTAATGGCCACTGCAGCCGATGTCACTATTGCTGAGGTCGAACATCTTGAGCCGGAGGAGTTGGATCCCAACTTCATTCACACTCCCGGTATTTATGTGAAGACGCTCTTCCAGGGGTCAGGCTATCAGAATCGTGACACCCTCAATCGGGAATGATGCGGTGTGTGAAGCCGGGTCAAGCAACGGCTTGGATAGGATTCAAAAATGGGTGACGCCAAAAGAGAGTGTATCGTAAAGCGGGCAGTTCTGGAGCTTCACGACGGGATTTACGTGACCTTAGGGATCGGCCTCCCGACTTTGATCGCTCGGTACGTCCCGCCAGGATTGAATTTGTTTTT
>DATKMG010000273.1:0-3668 GCA_035541995.1 Terriglobia bacterium | reverse complement strand
AATGAACAAGAAACAACTCGACAGCTTGTCGTCCACTCTGAGTAAGGCCATCAATCCGGCCGCCAGGAAGCTCGAAGCCACAGCCAGGATCCTTGAACACATTGAGCCTCTGCCAGTGGTCTCCAAGCCAATTCACGAGGTTTCGGCTTCCCCGGCAACGCCGGGAAAAGAACCTCTGGGGAATCCGATTTCACGCACTGAATATATTGATATCCCTGTGGAAAACACCCTGGCCAAAATGACCACCGTGGCCAAACCTGAGCCCTCACCCTGGCCAATGGCCACGGTAGTCAAAACGGCCACTGTAGACAATATGGCCACCCACACCAATATGACTACGGTGGACAGTTTGGCCACCCTGGACAAAGTGGCCGAAGTTAAGGGAGAACTTCGGGTCCCCAACACCATCATCGACAGCCTACTTCCCACGCTCGAACCCGCAGCTGCGCTCCTATATTTGCGCCTCTATCGACTGTCTCACGGCTACAGGAAAGAGACTTGCATCGTTGGTCTCCAGAAGCTCGCAAGTGCTACAAACACAAGCCCCAGGACTGTGCAGCGCGCCATCGACTACCTGGAGAGACGCCAGCTCATCCTACGTGAAGGTGCCAGCTTCGGTGGCAAGACCAAGGGAATCCAGTTCAGAGTGAGAGTTCCCGGTTGCCCAGATGCCAATTTGGCTAGCGTGGACAAAACGGCCACCCAAGCCAAAATGGCCACTGAGGCCGATTTGACCACCGTAGCCAAAATGACCACCCTAGCCAATTTGGCTACCAATAAAGATGATGATTTATTAAAAACAAATCATCTTCAAAGGGGAGAACAGGCAAGTTTTCGACAGCCTCCTTTCCCAGAACCACAGCCGCCGCGCGATGCGCGGAGAGAGAACGCCACTTCCCTAGACCCCAATAAAATATTTAGGGTGGTTGCCGGCGACCGAGTTGAGAGTATGCATATCAACCACCTTGTGCAGACCATCACAGTGTACACGACCACCACCAAGAACCCCTGGCTTCAGACTGATACGGTTTCCTATTTTCAGCATTCTGTCGACAGGATTCCCATTGAGAAGGTCAAAAACGTCATTCAGGCAGTTCATGAGCGGGCCGACGCAAGAATCAATAGCTTTGCCTATTTCGTGAAAGAGATCCTGGCTGTTGACGACTGCCAAACCAAGGGAGGACGACGAAAGGCTTTAGCTGCGATTGTCAAACGAGTCCGAGAGATCCATTGCGGCCAGGCTGGATACACTGCAGCTGATCTTGTATACGACGTCAAGGCTACCTGTGCCCGTGAGGGTGTAATCTTCGACGCCGATCTGTTCAACGAAATTGCCAAAGCTCAATAGTGCAAAAACGAAACAATGAAGCAGCCGGAGTAGAGATGTGGCATACTTTGTCAAATATTCTTCAGGTCATATGATAAAAGCATGCGTCCGTTGGATCAGCTGGCTGCATAGACCAGTACCTTCACGGGAGGAGTTCACTCTGAAGAAAAACGCGCCGGGCATTGAGCCCACTATCAATGATGACTCCCGTTCAACCTTATGGAGCTTTCCGGAGTTTTTATCATGGAAAAGCGAGACCAAGACGCTATTCTGAATGCCTATAACTTGGCCCGAGAACGGATTACGAGAAGGAAAACTGACTTGGGTCTAGCCGAGGATGCTTTGCAGGAGAGTATAGTTAATGTTCTTAATGCCCGGGCTCGGGTGAAAAACTTGCCGGCCTATGCGATTCGAACGGTATACCGGGAGATTCGGCGCTTGGCAAAGCTTGAACGACGGTCGGACCATAAACACACTACCGAAGAGGAGCTCGACTCGAAGCCCGACCTCGACTGGGAAGACCGAATTCATCGCCGCCTTCTAATTCGGGAACTCCTATCTAAACTGGAAGGGAGGGATCAAATCTTGGTCAAACTATATTCGGAAGACTTTCCTTGGGAGTATATTGGCTCAGTCGTTGGACTTTCTCCCAAGAGTGCTAAGCAAACGTGCTACATGTTGCTGCGGCGGCTTCGCCAAAGCAATAAGGCAAGCACCTGAAGACAATACTTGAAGATTTTTCCATGAAATGTTGGTGGAGAACCGATGGCCGAGTCTACTCCGAAGCAGTCCAAAAACGATCGGTTGAGCCGCAAAGAAGACCGAAGGCTTCGGGAAGCGCTAAGGGAAGCATACGCTAGCGACTTTCCAAATCCGGAACGCCATGGTTGTCCTGGCACTCCCACACTACAACAACTGGCCCGGAGAAAAGTGCTTCCGAACGCTCAGGATGTTGTCTCTCACATCAGCCACTGCTCGCCCTGTTCCAAGGAACTCACAGAATTAATTGGTCAATTTAGGTCTCGGCAGTGGATTTACCGACTGGCGGCTGTGGTGTTAATTGGCATAGGGATTGCTGCTTGGGCATCATGGAGAATCATGCGAAATCGAGGCACGCACGTCCCAGAGCCGCCACCTATTGTGAAAACCACACCGGAACCTGCACCGCCGAGTCCCTCCCCACCGGAAGCACAGCCGAATACACGAGAGGTTCAAGTTGTGGTGTTAGACCTTCGCAACAGAGGCGTCACTCGAGGTGCGAACAGTAACCAGGAGCAAGATCTGGATCTGCCCAAGGGGCGGCTGAAGCTCTCCATTTATCTGCCTATCGGAAGCGAAGAAGGCGACTATGAAGTCCGAATCTCAGGGCGACAAAACCATGTGGTACCAGCAAAAGGAAAAGCCGCCATGCAGGATCATATCAACATATTGACTGTTGAGGTTGATACCGGCGCCTTTCCTGAAGGGAAATACAGCCTGGCAATCCGTCAGGCAGGATGGGGGTGGAATCGATATCCACTCCAACTCAAGTGACTTCGGGCGGATTGTGGTTATGAGTTCTACTTTCATACTATCCAAATTGGCCGAGGCGTCCATCAGTGGCAGGGTTCTCGAGGGCTGCAAGTCTGCTTGTCAATATGCATTGGACAGACTGCAGGGGAAGCTGAATTCCCTGACCGTTTTTCTGCCTTTAGTTTGTGTTGCAGCATTCGTTTTACTCAGTGTCCTAATGGTCAGGAAGAAGCAAGGTAGCAAACTAGCTTACGATGCCCCAGTTCGACTGGATCTGTGGATAATCCCGGGCTTGATCGCACTTGCTACCTCTCTCCTTCGATTCATTCTGGAAAAGGCAAGCGTTTCTCAAGCACTAGCGGAACTTGCTGGCATCGGCTGGCTGACCATTCCTGTTGCCGTCTATCTGGCTTTGCGAGTTCAACGGTGGCGAGAGTTAATCATAAATCTCGCGCTTTTTGTGATGGCCGCCCGTGTCCCAGTTGTCATGCTTATGCTGCTGGCTTCAAATCTCCATTGGGGGACTCATTACGACATTTCATCACTGACCCACCTGGACACCCAATGGGGACGTCTAAACTACGAACCAAACAGTTTTCGACAGCATCTCCACATAATCTATATAGCCCAGCTTATCATCATGCCCATCTACAGCATTGCCACAGGCATGATTGCTGGGACATGCATCTTCATCCTGAAGATGCTCAGGGTGTGGTACCAGGCAAGGACACCCAAGAAGGTGGCCTTTAATGGCCAGCGTCATTAACTGACTCAAACACCAAACCTGCGCTGTGTCCTAGGAATTTGCGGGCTCCTTCGACAAGTTCTT
>DATKMG010000272.1:0-8385 GCA_035541995.1 Terriglobia bacterium | reverse complement strand
GATAGTCTCCGACAGCCTTCAAACCTGCGGAGGCCATGCACCCACAATGGGAACAGTCCGGTGTGCCGCCAAATTGGCAGGGGGAAATTTGGCTACTTAAGTCTGTGGTAACGCATTGTGTGACGCGGGCGAAAAGACATTCCGAAGGGGATCGAGGTGGTGAACCCAATCCGTCGGTTACTTGCTTTGGCATATTCATCTTTGGATAGAGTGGTCGTAACCTGGCAATTTCGTCCAGGACTCTGGCCCGATCTTCCGGCGTCAAGATCTCCTCATCATGTGCCCCCACTTGTGGGGTAAAGAGGCTAAACCATATCTGAATCACCTCGACTCTCAGGGACCAGAATGCTAGGAAATCCTCAAGGTATCCTTCCCTTTGCATCATCTGATGTGTGATAGTGCAGTGAAGCGTAACGGACTGTCCTGAAATGTTTTTCAGAATCCTTTCATAAGTAGCCGGCGCCCGTCGCCGATTATGATCAGGTTCCAGTCCGTCGACTGAAACCACTAAATGAAGATCTTTGATTTGTGCCCAGACGGAAGGAATGGGGCGAACAGCGCTAGTGACAAGCTGAACCTCAATGCTCATGCTACTCAACTCCGGCAACAAAATGCTCAATTCCCGAAAGCGGACCAGCGGTTCACCGCCAACGATCGAGATATGAATTGGACGATAGCGGCGAACAAGCGCCAGGACCCTCTCTACCAGGTCATCTCCCTGGAAATCAACAGAAGTCCTCAGAGACCCCAAACCCCCCAGATGCCCCGGTTCATAGGCGTAACAACCCGGACAGCGGAGAGGACATTCGCTGGTGATTTCGATGGAGAGGAGCGGCCGATGTCCACGTAAGATGCTGGCCCAGGCCCGAAAGGCGTCTTTCGTTTTCATAGCTGAAACTTTCTTGGGCCCGCAGTGGGCCGGTTCAGTTACAAACCAAGATCCTGGCTTTGCCCCCTCGATTAATCAGGCAGGTTCGCCAAGGATCGGGCTAGCCGTCTCTTCCTCTCAGGGAACAGATTCCATTAGCCGTTTGTCGTAAAAGTCATCCCATCAATCAGAATAACGCCGAGCAGGTTAGAACACAATTCCTGGAAGGTTGTTCGATAAAGGGAGATCAATTGGAGAGGGAGGGGACAAAATCGGATCGCTTGTTATCGAGAAGTCAGCTCACGCTTTTTGCGCGCTGTGCCTTCTCAATAATCCAGCGAATGTTCCACGCGATTGCCTCGCCAGGTTTGACTCTCAGGCATTTGCCTTCCAGGTACGCTTCTGACAGTCGGCTGGCGCTTCCGGGAATAGGTTCAAACGCACATTCTACGCGTCGGCAACCCTCCTCATCGGGGTAACCTTCGTTATCCCACCAAATCCCCAAGGTTGAGAACAGCTCCACTGGGAACTCCACACTGATCCGGAGATCGTTTGAAAAGCCTATTGTGACTCGGCCGGTTGAAAGTCTCTGTAAATAGAGCATTGACACCTTGCCTGCAGGGTGGCCAAGCAACCATTTTTCGACCTCTTCAGGATTCGTCAATGAGAGCTTCTCTTTGCGATAGTCCTCGACGATTCTGGAAAAATCAGGCAAAGAAATCGAGGTGATTTCTCGAAGTGGCATCAAGGGGTGCATGACGTGCTGGAAAGGAAGCTCGACCAGCCCGGAATTGGCAACCCTGAAAGACCAGGTAAGAGACGATTCTGCAAAAGTCATCCTCCTTTGAAATCGGATCGGTAGAACCAGGCTCCGGGCTTGAAATTCCAGGGAGTCCAAAGTCTGTCTCGCTTCCCACTTCAGCCAACAAAGCTCGCCGTGATCGGGGATCTGCCAGTCTACGGTGGGGTAACGGCAGGGATCCGCTGAGGGAAAGCAATCGTCGTAACCATAAACAGGCCGCGTCTCAAAGAGACCGAAGTCTTTAATAGGCGCATGAAAAGACTCGGGTTTTTGGGTCAACAAGTCCCGACCTAGAAATCGCAGGGAAGAAAGACGGCCGCCATCCTCCGGCAGGCTTTCGACTTCCCACTCTCCAAAGGAAACGCGCAGGGCCATTCGGGGATCGCCTCCTTTTCAATTTGGAACCTCAGTCTAAGCCGGGGATGAACTCCATTGCAAGTAGAGCATTCTCTATTCTCCAAGAACTAGGGTCGATCTTGCAGGGATCAAGCTGATCCAGATCGCGACCGATTATGGTGAGCAAGTTCGCTGAGCACCGAAGCAACATATGCCCACTGAAGAGGTGTAGAGGTGGAGAGCATGAATTCGAGGCGGGTTCCCAGCAGGGCCCTTTCCAGAGCGACCCCGTCTTCCATGGTATGGAGCAGTTCCTCACTTTCAGAGTAGGAGTCAATGAGGAGATCGAAGATCTTATTGCAGGTCTCTGTGAAATAGAGGTAATTGTTGTTTAATTCACTGCGAATCGATTTGACCAATTCTTGTTGTTGATCCATGCTGAATCCCTTTGGGTAATGTCGTTAGGTCAGCGGGCAGGTACATACAAGATATCGTTCGGCGGTGCAGGAACTTTAGACCGTTCCAAATCCAGTTAAGCGGGAATTAGACCTCTTTGTGTGCGGAGGCCACACGATTAATGCAGCATTGGCATTAATCGTGGGCTTTGAATCATCGTCAATTGAAAGTGAGAATTCCTCGACTGAATCAGTCCCGGTTAGTTTATTTCAAGGTAATCTTTAGATGGTAACTTGGGGAAAGTCGCGTGTGGTTCGGTTTGGTACCAGAAAGCCACCGAGGAAATATCGTCCTGAAGCGGAAGGTACCGCCCTTCGGAGCGCCAGCCAAGAGCCTGGATTGTCACCTTCAAGTCTTTTTCAAAACGGATGGGATCCATGATATGCCAGCGATAGAGCCCGAAGCGCTGCTGAGAGTCATATAGGCCGTCTGGCCGAATGACTTGAGCCAAGCCGGAGTAGGGAGTCGTGAATTCTTGATATCGGTGAGTTTCCTGGTTTTCGAAATCGTACGAACCGCAGAAGTAGTCTTCTGTCCCAGTACCGCAGATGGTGGGGAACTGGCTATCCCCATCGATGAAGAACTTGATTTCCCCTTCCCCCCACCAGCCCCGATTATTCACCCCCCAGGCCAAGTAAGTGCCTACATAGTGACCCCACCCTTTGACGCCATCCAACAAAGTATGGACAGACTTATAAGGGAGCGGGTTGACTCGCCGGAATTGGGCATGGAAATAGGCCGAATCCGGGGATACGTCTGTCAGAGTGTAGTCAATCTGATAGTATAGGGTCATCTTCCGATCGTCGATGTTCTCCATGGTGATCTTGCACGATTTCCGAAAGGGCATTTCCCAATAGCAATTGAATGCACTGCCAGGATTGACGCAGACAGACAGAGAGGAGATCTGGGCGTACTTCCCCCAGCCGGCAGCAAAAAAGTCTCCCACTGGAACCTCGACAGACGGCTCAGCTTCTCCGTCCCAGTAAATGCGAAGAATGGAAAACCGCCAATTCCCGGTCGGGGTCATCCAAATGTGCTGAATGGCCCCTGGTCCTGGAATTTCCGCCAAGGTGAAAGTTTGCTTGGGTTGGATTGGAATGGATGGAGAGATCTTCCATCCCTGGCCGAGTTCGCGAGCGGCCTGGGCACCGGTACCCTCCGTGGCCATGCCCCCTTTTCCTTTCTCTCCAGAGAAATTCTCGGGGGAAATGGACCGAGTCTTGGCATGGGATAATCGGGACAGGTTGCCGACTCCCAGGCCCAGACCGTTAAAGAATGACTTTGGCTCGTCGGGACTGGAAACCATAAAGCTGGCAAATAAAAGTAGGATTGGAAGCAGGAAGAGAACTCTGGCCATAGCACTCCTTTCTCACATGGGACTCTCAGCTGCAAAATCTTAATCCAAAAGGCCGGATTAGTATCTCAGATTCATGTCATTAAGAAGGCGCATTGGGCTGTGGTGCAGACCCTGAAAACTGTGCAGGAGACAAAAAGGACAGGTGGTCAGTTCGGTTTGGTGAGTAACACCCCGGCTCAACCCGGAAATGGGAGGACTCCAAGCTAGAGATTTCCTACCTTTTTCAGGGCTTGTGGTAGGATAGGACGGTTCTGCACGACGTCATCCGAACCAACTTGCCGAGAGGAAGCGCTGGGGTTCTTGACTGGAGTAATGTTTTGTGCCGGCAATACCCAGCAAGAAGGGATGTAGTTGGAACTCTTGTCGACGGCACCGCACTGGCAGGAGTAGCCGTCAGCTGCTCGCTGGACGTAAGACCTGCATTCCAGGCAAAAACCTACGTAGGTCAGATTGCTGAACATATCCTAGTCTCCCCTCATCTTGTCCGTGACCAAAATGTGCCTCCTTCTTAGGAGGCGATAGAGACCTGGCGCCAGATACTGACCTACCTCTGGCGCATTTATTCTAGACTAGTGAAGCAGAACACTTCAAGGATAAATTCAAGTCGGATGAGAAGCAAGCCCCAGGGCCGATTGAAACTATAACTCCCGGATTGGTTTTAGGAGTTCGACGCCAACCCAGCGTTCATTTCGGTTGCCAGTTTCTTTTGCCCAAACCACGCGGCCCGAGGTTCTTGGAAAGCCTTCAAATTCCAAATGCACATGGGTACCTCTTTTCATATCATGAGTCATAATCAGGCAGGCACCCACTTTGCTGACGTTGCGGGTAACTCCGATTTCCTGAAATTGGAGACCCTCGGTGTCAGCACCACGGATAGTAGTCAACAGCTGGACATTGAATCTTTTTGCATCCCGCATTCTGCCCTGGATTGCCGCGTGGTAGGCATCGAGAATGGAGGCGATCCACACTACCAACGGAAGGGACGCAAGGATACCTAGAGTGGACAAGCCAGCCTCCTGCTCCGGTTTGGTGACCAGGAGAAACAGGAAGGCCAAAGCAAAAGTAAAGAGGACAATAACGACGATTCCTTTTGCGAAGCTCCGGTTGTAAAGCTGCCCTAGACCTGGAAAAAAGGCGGACAATCGGGCTGCCCTTTTGCCATAAAGCACACAGGAGCTTCTGGATCCCCGCATTGACACCTCGAAGAAACTTTAATTCATTCCCTTTAATCGGATATTCGTTGCGAAACCTTAATTACACAAGCCCCTAGGAAGTAAAGAGCCGATGCCACTAATAAGGCTTGGTTGAAGCCGAAGGTTATTGCGATGAGTATGGCGAGGATTGATCCCAGTACGGAGGCGGAACCATTGATTCCCCAGGCCCAGGGGATCATTTCACGCGAACGCTCTTGCAGCCAGTGGATTCCCAACGGCATGGGCATGCCCATGAGAAAACTGAGAGGGAAGAGAACTGCAACTACTAATGCAGCTTTGTATGGGGTTTTCAGCCCAACATACGAA
The DNA here is from genome assembly GCA_035541995.1 of Terriglobia bacterium. GTDB lineage: Bacteria > Acidobacteriota > Terriglobia > Versatilivoradales > Versatilivoraceae > DATKMG01. Next base: position 3,046 of record DATKMG010000272.1, on the reverse strand, counting down.
TAGAGGAAAGGTGGAAGGAGCAGGAGGTAAAGGAGCAACAAAACGCACACAGCCAGGCATACTTTCTTGAGACGACTTTCAATGTTTAATCTGGAAAGGCGCGCTGAATAGAAGCTGCCAAGTCCGCTGAACAGCAGCAAGGTGAATATCACTACACTCAGTGCATAAACAGGGGGGCCGAGGAATAGCATAAACTTCTGTACCAGGGTAATCTCTATCAGAATGAATCCCAATCCCAGGCATACAAAATAGGCGAGCTCGATCAATCGCCGTTCCGGAGCCTGTCTGATGATCTCCCTGCGCAGGATCAGCAGAGGCAAAAAAATGAATACGAGAACGAGTCCAAAGGCAATCCCAAAGACAAGAAGCAAAACCAGAATGCCCACGTTGGTTTTCTTGGATTCCCAGGGGAGAAATAGAGAACTCCATAGATGCCCGAGCCGGATGGTGTGGAAGAAGAAGGGGCTGTTATCATATGTAGGTGCGACATTGAAGGGGTATAGCCTGTAAAAGGAGCGTGGATCCTGGCTCTTAATCAACTCTGAAAAAGGATTGGCCTTGATCGTAAGGGGCGTATAGAGAATGTCGAACTTCGATTCCAGACTGACTCTTTCCACTTTTCGGATCTCCTCTTCGGAAAACCCCGATTTCTTGAAAAGGAAATTGCATTCAACAGCCTCACCCTGGCGATGTTTTCGTACTACCATCATGCAGCGTTCAGGGTTTGGGATCCCCATTTCCTCCATGGCAGCCCGCGTAATCGCCACCAATCGTAAATCTTGCTGAGGCGGCTCGAGATTCCATCGAGTAAAAGTGAGAATCCCATCAGGTTTCAACTTGGCGAAGTAGTCCTTGAACGCTTCGACCGTGTAGAGGTTGTTCTCAGTCAGAGCGAAAGCCCCGGCCGACGTGGCTGCCCAAGTATCCACCAGAGTGGCTTGGATGATGTCATATCGCTCTTGAGTCTTGCGAACGAAGCTACGACCTTCATCTACCAGGATCCTGACCTCCGGACGGAAGTATAACCTGCCGGTGAACTCGCTGAACCGATCGCGCATCACGTCGTTTACTATGATTGGGTTGATCTCCACGCCAGTGATTCGAGTGTTGCCGGATACCAGGGCAGCCAACACATCAATTCCTCCGCCTGGCCCAATTATCAGGGTCTGAGCGTCTCTTTTGAGATGATAGGCTAGGGCTGAGACCGTATTTTCCAAATAGTGCCATTCCCCTAAATCCCCCCTAAATCTCGGAAGCAGCGTCCCAGCATCTCCGTCCATGATAATCCAAGTATTCTTGGGGTCTTTGTTCACCTCGACCACAGTAATTCGAGAAAAGGAATTCCATTTGCAGAAGAGCAATGGCCCTTCGTCCCTGCCTTTGACATGTCTCATCATGAGGAAGGGTTGGTAGATCGAGTAAGACAGCAAACCAAGAACCAGTAGCAGCAAGGCTGGAGGTAGGAAACGCCAGCCATGAGGGGTAATGTTGCCGGCCAGCATCCAGCTGGCCAGAACTGCTAAGATGGAGACTGCCACTAAAGCGTTGGGGCCACCCAACTGATCAAGCAAGGGAAGCACAAGCAGGCAGCCTGCGGCTGCGCCCACCAGGTCAAAAAAGTAGAGTCGATTGACTTTTGACGCTAGATGAGACATCGCCAGTGAAATGCAGATGCCTGCGAGAAAGAAAGGTACCGCAGGCAGACAGTAGAGGAGGAAGACTCCGCCTACGGCCCTAACATCGAATTCCAGTTCGAAATCCAATTTCGCCGTTAGCCAGGCAATCAACGGAACCGATGCGGCGAACAGGATTGAGAAAAAAAACAAGTGGCGGTCCAGCCGCTCACTCCGGAAGCAACCGGGGAAAAGATACACATAGACTCCGCTGGCACCAGACCCAAGCAAAGCCAGGGAAATGACCATGAAGGCGTAGTGGTAATACAATTTCACAGAAAAAATACGGGTCAGGATCAGCTCCATCATGAGAACTGAACAGCTGATCAAAAAGACTGCGAAAAAGACCCGGTTTCGCGTGAGGAATCTTGGGTCCGTCAATTTGAAAACCTCTATCCCGGAGTGTTCTGATCCGGGAGGGCAATCCCGAGAATGACTCTCGGCTGCCGTGGACCTGGTTCGTCGCCTTCGAGCGGGCGATTGTAACAAGTTTCGCCCCGCCCGCGCCATAATTGTGTTGACGTTACCCAGGAGCAACTCTAGAATCACAGCTTGCTTTGCCGACTGCTTTCCCTATCTCCTTGAAGCGCTCCCGCTGCTGATCTGGAATTGACCGGGCAGGGAGCCGAATTCGTCATTCCTCCATCCAGGAACGTATCGATATGAATGAATTCAGGGCAACGCACACGCGCTACTGGGTGGTCATCTTCGCGGTTACATTGGCCGTCATCACCTATATTGACCGCGTCTGCATTTCCCAGGCTGCCCCCTTAATGACGAGAGATCTTGGCCTTTCTGCAGTCGAGAAGGGTTACATTTTCTCCGCCTTTACACTGGCATATGCCCTCTTCGAAATTCCCGGCGGTTGGTTGGGAGACCTGATAGGTCCGCGCAAGGTGTTAATGCGCATCGTAATCTGGTGGTCGTTCTTTACCGCGGCGACTGGCTGGGCCTGGGGCTTCGTCTCCCTGTTGGTTACTCGCTTTCTGTTCGGGGCAGGGGAGGCTGGTTGTTTCCCGAATTTGACAAAGGCTTTTACTGTTTGGTTGCCTCGTCACGAGCGCGTGTGGGCCCAAGGAATTATGTGGATGAGTGCACGCTGGGGAGGCGCATTTACACCCTTGCTGGTCGTCTGGGTGCTCACCTATGTTTCCTGGCGGAGAGCCTTCGGTGCTTTTGGAGCCATCGGTGTCATTTGGGCTGTCTTCTTTTATAGATGGTTTCAAGACAACCCCCGACATCATCCCAGTGTGAACGCAGCAGAATTGGCTTTGTTGAAGGGGTACGAAGAGAACGCCTCTGGACATGGTGACGTCCCCTGGAAGAAACTACTGAGTTCCAGAACAGTTTGGATGCTATGGATCCAATATGCA
>DATKMG010000271.1:0-3456 GCA_035541995.1 Terriglobia bacterium | reverse complement strand
AGGCAATCAAGCACGGTTCTTCAACAGGTGATCGTTTGCCCGCGAGAGCAGCATTTCCTTGCTCGGGGCCTCCTGAGGAAATGATGCGCCACCAAAAACGGACACCAGAGTAACCCGGATCCCCTGCTGAGTCAGGTCCTTATTGAAGGAACTTATCCTTTCCTGAATTCGTCGCGACACCACTCCAATTCCGGCATTGTCCGTCTCCGGGAGAATGAAAGCAAATTCATCATAGGAATAGCGAGCGATGAAGTCGATTTGCCGGCAACATGAGCGGAAAAGGCGCGAAAGGGCTTTCATCGTGCCGTCTCCGACAGGGCCTCCATTGCCTAAATCCGACTCCAACAGTGACTTTAGCCCGTTGATCTGAACCAGCATCAAACTGCAGGGGTGATTGAATCGGGTAGACCGTATCAGCTCATGGGAGAGCAGAAGATGGAAGTAACGATTTGTAAAAAGTCCGGTTTCCTCGTCGAATCGCTGGATCTCCATCTGGTGCTTTTCGACCTTCAATTTGCGTTCCAGGATTCTTTTTTCTACCAACCGATTCACTGCCTTTCGCAGCTGTTCCATACCAAACGGCTTGGTGAAATACTCGGCGGCGCCAAAGCGCATGGCCGTGACAGCTGTCTCCACGGTCGGGTATCCTGTCACGATAATGACATCAGTGGTCGGGTTGATCACCTTGGCCGCCTTGAGCAACCCCATCCCATCAAAATCGCGCAAAATGATGTCGGTGATGATCATCCCAAAGTCTTCCCGCTTAATCCGTTCCAATGCCTCGTGGCCGGAAGCACAAAGCGCAGTCGGGATATTCTCGGCTTGCAGGATGTTTCCCATCAGTGCCCGGATCGCATCCTCATCGTCGACCACCAGCACTCGAGTGTTGCGCTTCTCAAAATCTAAAATGGTTTCTTTGCTAATTTCCTGCCGGGGGGAAATGTCAGGTGAGCCCGAAGGTGAAATTTCTTTGCTGAGATCTGCCATCTCCATAACCTCCAGCCTCAATCGCTTTGCCAAGATCGACCGCGGCTTATCCCAGGCCACCCAGCCGCTTTTCCTATGAATCACATCGGTTGCCCTTATCTTACTCGTTTCGGTAATGGGGTGCAAACCATTTGTATGCTTTGATTACAGCCGACCTTTCAGGGAAAATACTATACATAAATGAGTCGGTGGTCAGGATCCGTCAGGTCAATCTCCTCATACAGTTGAGCCAGAAGGTCCATGCCATAGCGAGAGAGGAAGTAAAAGATATTGATTTCACGCTCTTGGAGGGATTTGGAGGGCTGCAGGATAGCCAAAGTTTTCTCAATCTGACGAGTCAGTATTTCCTGATGTTTGGCCTCAGCGTTAATCACCTTGGTTCGCAAGTGGTCTACATGGTATTGGATCTTACGTTGTGCTGTGCTCAGAGCTTCTACTAAAGTAGAATCCACCTTCCGAAGTGTGGGGCCCAATTGGGAAAGTCGCAACTGGAAGTCCTTCTCGATTTGGGAAAACTCGCCCGCCAGCGACTGGTCCAACTGCTTCTCGACGATGCGTCTCGTCACTAATTCCGGGCCCTGAAAGAGCTCACAAAAATCCAGGTTATACTTGTCCAGGATTTTGCTGATCCGCTTCTCAACAATTGAAATGCTGGCTCTAGGGAAGACGATGGGCATTCTAACCCCTAGTTGTGCATAGAAGTCGCTGACCTGGGCCAGGTAAGCAAGTTCGGAGGGTCCCGCCACATAAGCGAGTGTAGGTAACAGAAAGTCCTGACCAACCGGACGAAGCAGCACGTTGAAACTAAACAACCCGGGATTGGCAGATATGCTGGAGTAAAGCTCCTCAGGGCTGAATGAACGGATGGAACCCTTCACTTTAAAGCGGCCGTCTTCCCAGGTTAAGGCTCTTCTTTCGCCGTTTTCCTCGACAAACAGCGGTGTTGCCCCGGAGTCCGTCTCGACTTGCGCGTGATAACCCTTTTCAATGAGCTGGCGGTTACGTGCTTCCAAAAGGGAATAATAAGACGATTCCCTTTCGAGCACGTTTAACAACAAGGGCCGCAGCAGTTCTTTTATCTGATCGTCGAGCGGGTCCAACAGGATCAATCCATAATTCGAAAACAGGTACGAAAGTGTCTCGGCAAAGGAACGGCCGAAGGTCTTTCCAGGCTGATATGCCTTCTCCAATGCCAGTGCGATCTCCTGACGGAACTCCGAATCGGGGAGAACTTCTACAAATTGACGACAGACGTCCACAATGGAGCTATTGAACGTCACTCTTCCAGCCGGGCGGTGCTGGCCCTCCTGACCGACCTCAAATTGGACGGTTTTCAGAAAAGAATCACCATCCAACACAGAACTGTGGTCCACTTCGGCCAGGTCATGGTCCTCCGTGGCCATCCAAAAGATGGGGACTGCTTTGACTCCGCGGCAGGCATAATGAGTGGCTAGTTTGATCACTGTCAGGGCCTTATAGATGGTAAAGGCCGGTCCGGTGAAAAGTCCTGCCTGTTGACCCGTGACGACCGCGTAACTGCCCGAGTCCCGAAGGTGAGCGATGTTCTCAAGCGTCCTCGCTCCCGCGCCGTAGCTGCGATTTTGTTCCTCCAGTATCTCACAGAGCCTGGCTCTGTGCGGAAGATCGTGGCTGCTGGGAACAAGGCTTTCCTTCCGGAAGGCTTCCAAGGAGTAAGCGAAGGGGAAAAACTGTTTGACTTTGGAGAAGTCGTAAAGATAGTCGAGAAATATCGTAGAGGTCCTGGGGATACAATCGAACCTGACTGTAGCAATTCGGCTCATGAACGCTCCTGGGTCCTCACCAACTCGTCAATCTTCTTCAGTGTCTGCAATAACCCTTCAAGCCGATCCAAGGGAAGAGCATTGGAACCGTCACTTAGGGCAAGCGCCGGATTTTCGTGTACCTCCATGAAAACTCCGTCGACTCCTGCTCCGACACCGGCACGAGCCAAGAACTCAATGAACTGGGGTTGGCCTCCCGAAGCTGTTCCCTGACCACCCGGCAGTTGGAGACTGTGAGTCACGTCGAACACTACAGGATAACCGAATTCGCGCATGATCGGAAACGAGCGCATGTCCACCACCAGGTTGTTATAACCGAAAGAGGTCCCACGTTCGGTGAGCAGGACCCTGGAGTTGCCGGTACTGGCAACCTTGTCGAGCACGTGCCGCATATCCCAAGGACTTAGAAACTGGCCTTTTTTCACATTGACAGCACAACCACTCCGTCCGACAGCCAGGACCAGGTCGGTTTGCCGGGAAAGGAAAGCAGGAATCTGCAGGCAATCGACAACTTGAGCCGCCGGAACCACCTGCGACACGTCGTGAACATCAGTCAGGACGGGCAGATTGAGATCTTCCCGAACTGCTTTGAGAACACTCAGGCCCTCCTCGAGACCCGGGCCCCGAAAGGTCTCAAGAGACGTCCGGTTGGCCTTATCAAAGGAGG
>DATKMG010000270.1:0-4030 GCA_035541995.1 Terriglobia bacterium | reverse complement strand
GGTGTCCCCTTTGATAGCGATGTCTCCCGCAAACGGTTGAGAACCGGCCCCGTCGATGATGGTTCCATTGATGAGGGCCACATCAAATTCGGAAGACGGTTGCTGGCATCCTATGGAGAGGATGAGTCCAAGTAGGGACATTACCACGAGGCTGATTGGAAGTTGTGTTATTCGTCTCATATCACCTTAGATCAAAAAGCTCACGGCTTCCGAATGGCGCCTAATGTTCCATGGAAGCTTCCGGCAGAATCAAGGATAGGAAACTGGCCGGCAGAAATAAAAAACCTGCGTAAAGAAGGGCCAAGCGAAAGTCTCCCACCTGGGAAAAGAGACCGAAGAATATCGTCCCTAAAGCCGCTACCACGCGACCGATATTGTAAGAGAACCCCGCTCCCGTAGTGCGCAGCAAGGTTGGGAAGAGCGGGGGCAGGTACATGGTGAACAAGCCGAAGATGCCTGAAGAAAATCCAATCAGTAGCAGCCACGGCATCAAGTCTTTGTGATCTCGGGGGACAGCATAGGCCCCGAACATCGAAATAAAAAAGAGGAGGCATAACACCGCAATTGCCCGCCGATAGCCCAGTTTGAGCGCCAATCCTCCGGCGAAGAAATTCCCGAAACTGGAGACGAGAACAATCATGAAGAAGGTGCTACTGACCAGTTGCTCTCTTTGCTGGACCGTCCAATGGGCGAGTTCCGGCAGATTACGCAGGTGCTGCTGGTTCCAGAACATGAAGGCCCACCATGCAGTCAGGGAGAGTGAGCAAATCAGAATGGCTTTAAGAGTTATCGATCGCACTTCTCCGCGAAATAGGTCAGCCAGTCGGGGTTGATTGGTTCTTGTATTCGCTTTGGCCAGTCGCCATTCCTCCGGTTCCGGCACGGCTCGACGAATCCAGAAGACGAGTAAGGCTGGCAGAATCCCTACCAGGAAGACCCAGCGCGGATTATGCCCGGCCATGAGGTAAACCGTACCACATGCTATATAGACACCGATGTTCACGCCAGTCTGCAGGACAGCGGCTATCCAGGGACGCCAACGCCGAGGCCAGGTTTCAGCCAGCAGCGAAGAACCAACTGCCCACTCGCCGCCGATGCCCAGAGCAGCAACAAAACGGAAGATCATGAGCTGCCACCAGGCATGCGCAAAAGAGGAGAGCCCGGTAAAGAGAGCATAGGTCAGGATAGTCAGGCTCAATGCCCGGGCCCGTCCAAGTAGATCTCCCAACCTTCCGAAGAATCCCCCACCCAACGCCCATCCGACCAGGAAAGCGGCCTGGATCCAGGAACTATATAGCTTCACCAACGAATCAGACAGGCTGTCAGCCTGGAGCAGTTGCATGACGAAAGGAGCTGCTACCAGCGTGTAAAGATGCATGTCCAGGCCATCGAAGAGCCAACCCAACCAGGCCGCAATACCTGATTTCCATTGTTGGGGTGAAAGGTCGCGCAGGCGACTCGCCTCTCTTCCCTCTACATCAGACACCTGCGCCCCTTCAAAATCCGAGTGGAATAGGGTCGTTGGAGGATTCAGTTGATCCGGCAATGGTTCCTTCCGATCAAGGCGCCAGGAGCCCAGGCCAGGGATTGATGAAATGAACCATCAGTTTAAACGACGGACACAGATTTCTGAAAGAACAAATTGCCAGCATGAGTAGCGCGAATTGGCAATCCTCTATGAAAATGCAGGTTTCAAGGGGGCCGACGCGCTCCGTCGCGGCGGTAGCCCAGGTCAAACTGGTCGCCGCTCGGGGGACAGCGGTCCCACGACCGCCTCCCACGCTCCCCCCAAGACCGTCATTTTCATCTGCGGTGGTGGACTTGAAGAGGTCACGGGGCACTCTCTTGAGAATCCTCTCCCTCGGAGGGGATGAAGCTTTGATAAAGCTTCATGACCGCAGGTCCGACGGGGTGGGTTAAAAATTATGGACTTCGGATTTAAACCCACCCCTGGCACTTGGCGACCGTGGTCGCCTGCGCCTTCCCCTCCGTCGGTTGGATTTTCATCATACGTGGTGCCCCTGGAACTCTCATAGAAATCCCTGAGATTCGGTAAAGGTACGTGACTTTGTGGTGAGGGCGTGACCTTTTGGCAGAACTTTCTACCGTAACTGACCGGGACCATTTTCAGGAGAAGAATACACTTTTAAGTGCTGACCCTCGGTTACCCCTCTCTTCGTTACTCCTGCTGAATTCTGCTGGAAAAAGAATGACCCTCATGCTAATCTTGGACCAATCAGAAACAGATCAAAGCCGCTGCCTCAAGAGCATCATCTGACCAGGGAGAATAACTCGATCAAGAGGCCGGCAGCTTCCAGAAACGTATAGATTAGACAGCGGCACCGATACGATTAGGCTGCTGCCAGGAAATCCACTAAGCTGGAAACCAGGAGGTAAATGATATGGCAGGAAACATATTGACGATCGCCCTGACCGAGGAACAACAGAAGCAGGTCAAAGCCGCAACCGGGAAGAGCATCACAGAACTGAACATCGATCTTGCCTCCACGGGCCACCTTTCCGAGAAAGAACTCAGTCAGGTAGCTGGTGGGGGCACGAAGTCGCAGGGTGCGACGGTGCATGGCGGCTGGGACTTGATATCCAACAAGAAGTACTGAGTGTGTTGTGTGATCAGGCGGCGAACTTTTGCAGTGACGTCACGTCGCTGTAACGTCAAGCGGGGGGAAAACGCGATTGGTGGGCAACCCTGGTCCCATGCTCTCTCCGCAGTTTAAATAGGCTCTTCCTATTGACGACTGATCGCCGAGCGCCTATTGAAAGTGCCGAGCGTTGAAGTATACCCGCTGAAGGTGCGTGCGAGTCAGCGCGAAAGGTTCTCCAGTTTTCTTGAGGATGCGCGATGGCGAAGGATCCGGTGGTAATCACTCTGACCCTTGACCAACGCAAACTGATCCGTCGGACCACAGGCAAGAACATCGCTAAGTTGGGCGTTGAACCGGTGGAAACCGGGTCGGGCTGGCTGTGTCCGGCGGGAGGGAAGAGGTTCTGGCTCCTTAAGCACGCTGATCCCGAGTCGTATCGAACTGCCCGCCGAAATCAAAAACCGCACATCGATCCGCAGCGAGCCAATTTTCGTCTGCGGATCGGCAAGTCTCGTATTCACCGCCTCGGTGTGTTCGCCGAAGAACCAATCCAGGCGAGGCGCAACGTAATTGAGTACGTCGGGGAAGTCGTCAATCCTGTTGAATGTTACCGACGGGCAAAGGACACCAAGGCAACCTACGCATACCGGCTGAGCAAATTTTGGAGTTTAGACGGATCAATCGGAGGCAGTGGAGCTGAGTACATCAATCACAGTTGCAACCCGAACCTGCGTTGGCTTAGAGTCGGGGACCGTGTTCTGTGCCAAAGCATTCGCCCTATTTCAGCCGGCGAAGAACTGACGTTGGACTACCACTTCAGGAATGAAGGCCCGAAGGTGCGCTGCCTGTGCGGATCGCCGAAGTGCCGTGGCACCATAAATGTGGCCTGGAAGGACAGGTCAAAGGCTCGCGCCATGTTTGGAGCAACGAAGAATCATGGATAAAGGAAAAAGGGTCAAAGCTCGTTTTACATTATCACAGGTCGCGTCTTACTGCCGAGGCGTTCAACCCTCGCGGCAATACGTCACGGGGCAGCCTGGAGTGTGACTGGCTTTTTCGGACCGGGAGGAAGGGCTGCAAAGATCATCACAAATCCAAGTCGCCATTAACCACCATACGAGCCAGCTTGAATGTCCCCCGCAACTTATTGGTTCCCAATTCTGTCACGAAGGTGATCTCCTCATCAGCCAACTCGACTGTTGCCTTTCCGTCCAAGGTGCGCGGAAACATAAAGACGGCCAGGTTATCCTGCCGCTCCCGGGGAGGGCTGTAGCTCTTGAGTTCTATCTTCTTGCTTTTATTTTTCTTGGAAAGCAGGAAGGTCTTGGGTTTGAGGAGATCCAGGGTAACAAAATTGAAGGGCTCCATGATCCGGCAACTGATGCAGATGGCATAATCCGGCATGTCCTGCTTCAGGAACTCCTGAG
>DATKMG010000269.1:0-3698 GCA_035541995.1 Terriglobia bacterium | reverse complement strand
TTCCTCGGCGCTTGATATTTTGAATGACGTCGCATGACATACTCCTCGAGGTGCTCTTCATGAACGGAAGCAATTTGGTCGTACTGCTTGGATTGACGGGATGGCTGGCTGCTCCAGGAGCTTTCCTGTGTGCCCAGGATGAAAAACCAGCTAAGGATGCCAAGGTCTGGGCCATCGATGACACGGATAAGATCCATCCCGTCAGTGGTAATCTGCTCTCTGAAGGATTGGAAATCTATGACGGGCGCCGCCCCAGCCCCGGCCAGTATCGTCTGCACAATAACGTCTGGGACGCGGGGACCAACACCGTCAAGCTGTTTGCGGGCCGCAATGAATTTGTCGACTTTCAGGTGGTGCTGGAAAAAGGACGGGAGGATCTGCATAAAGTTTTTGTAAATGCCACTGACCTGCTGGGTTCCCGCGACCGGGTCAGCGCTGACAGTTCTATCCGCATGTTCAAGCAACTTTACCTGAAGTTGGATGGGGTCTGTTATCCGGATGCCCTTCTCCCTCTTGATATCGCTGGCACGACCCCATTGGAGCTTCCTGATTATTCCGGTCCGCTGCCTGAACAAAAAGTCCAATCGATATGGGTGGATATCTATGTTCCCCATAACCTGCCCCCGGACATCTACAAGGGCCAGATCATGGTGTTGCATCGCAACACCAACAAACAAGCGATCCTTACCGTGGAACTGGAGGTCGGCAATTTCACGCTTCCGGATGAGTTGAACCTGGATATCGATCTCATGAATTATGGATTCCTCAATATTGAGCGGGGCTGGCCTGACATGATCCTCGATGGGCCCAGACACCGTGCCATTGAGCGGGAATTCTTCCGCATGGCTCATGCCCACCGTACAACCTTTTCAATAGTTCCATACAACCATGATGGGAGTATTCCAGCAGGATTGAAACCTGAATTAGCAGGTGTCAACGAGAACATACACATCCCGGACTGGCGTTCCTGGGATGCGCGTTTTGGTCCACTCTTGTCGGGTGAGGCTTTTTCCGATTTGCCTCGGGGTAAGCAACCACTGGCGCACTTTTTTCTGCCTTACAACTTAATGTGGCCTTCGGACATTCGCAACTGGCAGAAGCCGGCCTATCGGCTGGAACATCTCCGCATTAGCGAAGCGTTTCGCAGGCATCTGGCTGAGAAAGGCTGGACTCGGACACAATACCAGGTTTATTACAACCATAAGGAACACTACAACTTCTTCCCCTGGAACTTAGATGAGCCTACTCGTCCGGAAGATCTGGAAGCCCTGATTTATCTGGGGAAAATTCTACAAGAGTCCTTTCCGAAGGATGATCCCGTCAAGGTGGTCTATCGCCTCGATATCGGCCACTTTCATTGCGAGAACGATCCGACCTGTAAGTATCCCCGTCAAACCAGCGCACAGGCCGTTCAGCTCCTGGATCCATACGTCGGTTTGTGGAACATTGGCTCTCCTCATTATTGGGCCAATCTCCCGGAGGTCCGTAAACTCAAGGTGCAAGGCAATACCCTTTACTTTTACAGCGGGACACCGCCAATCGACGAACCCCTGGTGAAATCTATCACCTGGGGCTGGCTCGGCTACAAATATGAAGCCGATGGAATCTGTTTCTGGAATGCTACCGACTGGGGAGATTGGGATACCGATGCGGCGCCCGCTGATCCTTACACCAATGCGGGAGGCCACTATCGCGGCCGCTCGATGATTTTCTATCCCGGAGCGAAATTTGGATATGACGGTCCTATTCCATCGATCAGGTTGAAAACGTTACGGCGGGGATTGCAGGACTTTGAGTACTTGCGGCTCATCGAGCAGAGCGGCCGGACGTCTCGGGCCGAGTTGGTGAAGCTGGCCGATGAACTGCTGCTGGGGAAAAATGTCGATTATCCCAAGCTGCGCCGGTCGGTTTATGAGAGTTTGATTGCGACCCGGAAATGAGGATACCTACGGCTCTCGCAAATATGCGATGCAGGTGTGTCTGTGAAGTAACTAAAAAGAAACAAACGCCAAGACGCCAAGACGCAGAGAAGAATTCCAGATTGCTTTTGTGATCTGCCAGATTGTATGTTACATAAGAGTGCCCCATGACCTTGTTCAAGTTCACCACCGCAAATGAAAATGCTGGAGGGCCCCGCTTTGTCGGGGCCGCGGTCGCGACGGAGCGCGACCCTGCACCAAGAACCGCATTTTCATAGAGGGCAATGCAATCTTCAGAGAATGCCCGCTGCTGACCGGGTGTTTATGCTTTTCAATCTATTTCTGAACATGATTCGGCCAAATTACACTCTCAAGGGTTGTGCCAGCTTGTTGTTGCTGCTTTTAGCCACCCTGGCCCGCGCCCCCCTGCTGGCCGGAGACTTCTGGAACGAGAAGTCTTATACCCAGTGGAGTGCCGAGGAAACTCTGAAGCTCTTGTCAGATTCCCCGTGGTGCAAAACCTATTCTTTCAAACAGTCCGGCAAGGTTGCAGAGACAGCTCGAACTCCAGACAGGGCGCCAGAACTAGGCAAGGCCACCGTCAGTCAGCATTCTAATTGTTGCAGGACCTTTGAGAAGGTAGAACCGCCGACGCCCGGTCACGAGGGCCAGAGTGCGTCTACGAACGCTTCAGAGACCTCTATCCAGACTCCCGGATCAGCCTCATCGGAGAACGTACTTCCCTACCGGATTCTCTGGATGTCCTCAGTTCGGGTTCGGCAGGCCATGACCCGGGCTCTTCAATTGCAGGGTGTCGAGCCTGCCGACTCGGTCAAGCAAGCCATCGAACGGCCAGCCGATGAATTTGTGATTGCCGTTACCGGCCCATGGATGACCCCTTTTGATAAGGTTACGCTTGGACGGCTAAAGGAGAAGGCCTACCTGCGTTCTGTGGTGGCCAACCTCAAAACCCTTCGACCCAGTGAGTATGTCTCCCCGAAAGAACGGCAAGACGGATTGGCCGTCTTTATCTTTCCACGAGTGCTCGACGGGAAGCCGGCTTTCGATCGGTCGGATACTGAGGTGGAGTTTGGCTTTGACGACGGATCGTTCAAGATCCAGGTACGCTTCAAGCTGGACAAAATGTCGCCGCGGGGCATCCTTGATCTCTAAACGAGCATTACCAAATAATGCTTAGAGCCCGGGAATTAAAGCCTGAGCGCAGACACTACAAGACACAGAGGTCGTTGTTTAAAGACGGGAAAGCAAGGATCTAGAATTACTTGACTAACCTCGAACTCGGGATAGCAGCCTGTCCAGCAGACGCTATCACTTATCCTCCATTTCAGGAGTTGTGCATTGAGTCTCACGGCCTAATCAGAATAAGATTGGAGAACGCATGCACCGAGTCCAACCCTCAGCTTCTATTTCCTGGTTATTGGCGGGTGCGTCACTAATCTTGTCCATGGCCTTCTCCGGATGGGCCCAGTCTCAGATCCGTACTGAGATAGAGATCCCAAACATTCCAGGCTATCTTAGTTTGAAGTGCGATTTTCACGTCCATACCGTGTTCTCCGACGGCCTGGTGTGGCCGACAGTCAGAATCGAGGAAGCCTGGCGGGATGGACTGGATGCTCTGGCATTGACTGACCATCTGGAGTATTTTCCCCACAAGGAGGATATCCCGCCTAATCCAAACCGCTCGTACACCCTGGCCCTTGAGAATGCCCGGATGAAGGGTATTATCTTAATTCGCGGCGCGGAGATTACCCGGGATAT
>DATKMG010000268.1:0-8351 GCA_035541995.1 Terriglobia bacterium | reverse complement strand
CTCCTTGGGAAAAGTCCCGTCGTGCCTCTTTCCAAACACTGACTCCATGCAATCGAACAGGATTGTAGGTGAAGCGTGAGCCGTCCGTGCGTTCTACAGTGAGCAGGTTTTGTTCTCGATCCATACCGGCGACCCGGACATACTATCCCGCTTTGACGCCCAGCGCCTGGCTGCCTCGCGTATAGCGGACCCAGTCCTCTACTTCATACTGGGCCGCCCACTTCCGGTCGGCCCCGGTCATGTCCTGGCGCGGCGGGAGAACCGTGAGTGGGTGTTCTTGCTTTTCCACCTTCCCCCTGGATTGCAGCTCGGTGTGAATCAGCCGGTTGATTTCCTGCCGGGACTTGTTATCAGGTGAGACTACCAGGGTCTGCCGAGCATGCTCGGCGTAGACCTTCGCCATAGCCTGCAGCCGCTCCTGTGGATCCGTGATCTGGTGCACCCGCCCCTGCTGTTTGAGATTCTCAACGGCCTCCCGGACTTGCCCACGGGCGAGGTGTTGGACAACCTGTTTTAAAGCCGGGTCTTTCTGGCGGACGATTTCGTCGAGGTGAGCAGTACGGAGGCCGGCATCCTGGAGTTGCTGGAACGGGCGGCCCGCTTCCACCCCCTGATGCTGGCGGCTGTCTCCCACAAAGATCACGCGGTCGCCTTCCTGCAACTGATGCAGAAATTCATTCACCTGCCTTGTGCTCGCCAGGCTCGACTCATCCACGATGTAGAGATGTTTCTGGCCGCAGCGATTCAGATTAGATCGCGCCAGATGATGCTGGAGGGTGCTCGACGAGATGCCGACGCCCCCTAGCTGCTGTGCAGCGCGAGAAGTCGGGGCCAGGCCTTCCACAAGATAGCCCTCCCCTTCGGTTACTTCCCGGATGGCTGCCAGAGCAGTGGTCTTCCCGGCTCCTGCTGACCCCTCGAGGCCAATCAGCTGGTCTCGGCCGAGACAGATTCTGAAGTATAATTTCGCAGACTTTTGGACAGAGATGTACGCTGTCGAGAATGTCTTGTCTTGCGACAAGGAGATGCAAGCAAGAGAGTAAAGCTCCTCACTGAGAATTCTACAACCTACAACTTCGATTCGACCTGTCACCCAACCAAGCACTCGCCTCAGTGGCAAGATGTACCAAGGCGAGAGATTCACCAACCGGAGGAAAGTGTGATCAATAAACTACTGGCGTATTCCAAGAAAGAAGCGGCGGCGGCTACCTCGCTGTCCGTGCGAGGAATCGATTATTTGATAGAGAAGGGCCAGCTCCGCGCAGTCAAAATCGGTCGGCGCGTGTTGATTCCATCGCGGGAGCTGGAGAGACTCATCGAAAAAGGCACCACCCATGTCTTCCAAGAGGCGGGAAGCAACCTGGAGCATCAAAGCTCCGATGCAAGCTAAGGAACAACCTAGTGTGCCTGGAAAGTGAGCGGCAGCAAAAGGGATAATCAGCCACCCAACATATGGCATATCATGGACTAGAACCGAGCTCGCTATTTCAGCGGGAAAGGTGATGAACTGAAAGAGAACAATCGAAGAAAGGAGAAAGCATGGATGCCAAGAACAACTCAGAAGCAACGGGGCATATTCGAACGACCCAAGGGTAGCGGTATCTATTGGGTTTGCTACGATAATTCGAGCCTCTTGGTGGAAGAAACACTTTGCCAACAGGGCTGCAAGGTCAATCGTGGCAAGTGACATCGAGAAGGCCCGCCGAAAATTGCCAGAAGCCAAATCTCCTTCAAACAATCGTAAGGAGATCCTTCCAGGCGAAGGACGGTCCCCCGCCACAGTGAACCGATACCTTGCAGCAATGAAAGCAGCCTTTAGCCTCGGGGTGAAGAATGGGAAGGTCGAAATTAATCCCGTCAAAGAAGTGGCTCTTCAAAAGGAAGAGAACAAAAGAGACCGCTACCTGAGCGCAGATGAAGAGACAAGGCTTTTCAAAGCCATCCCCAAAGGGTATCACCCTCTGGTCATTGTTGCCTTAAACACCGGGCTTCGAAAGACCGAACAACTCAGCCTAACATGGAACGATATCGACTTCCAACAGGAACTCATCCGAGTAAAGAAATCGAAATCGGGAAAGCCCAGATATGTCCCAATGCGGCCTGTCATAATTGAAACCTTGAAAACACTCCCCAGGATGATTAATAATGGCTACGTCTTCTACGGCCATATGAAAGGCGAGCGGCTAAAGGACATTCCCAAAGAGTGGGAATCATGGCTGAAGCAAGCAAAGATCGAGAATTTCCACTGGCACGATTTGAGACATACCTTTGCCAGCCGTTTGGTGAGCGCAGGATGTTCCCTCTATGCGGTGCAGGAGTTTTTAGGCCACTCCAGCATTAAGGTGACAGAGCGTTACTCACATTTTGAGAAAGGGTATTTGAAGGAAGCGATAAACCTTTCTGCGCATTCTCAAGTGACACCAGAACTGACACCAGGAAAAAATCATGTGGCTTGACATCCTGCAAGTTATTCATTCCATTACGTGCGCCCGTAGCTCAGCTGGATAGAGCGCCGGACTTCGAATCCGTAGGTCGCAGGTTCAAATCCTGCCGGGCGTACCATCCTTTCTAACATCAAAAAAGTGTTGGACATGCACGTCCGGGATCGACTTAGAGCTTCTTCGTGTCAAATCCGCGCAATTTCAGAAATTGTTCAGCCGTGAGGATTTCCGGATATCGTTTGCGGCATTGTTCCAGAGCATCCAGAAGCTGCTTGGGATATGGCGGTCGGCCACTCTTTTCGAAGGCCACACGCATAAGATAAAACTCTTTTGCAAACAACCGCATCAACAGCTTTGGAACCGATTGGTAGCGGAAAGGGTCGCCATTTCTCAGTCGGCTCAGAATTTCACACAACTCTCTTCCGGAAACGAAGTCCGAAATCAGCACTATCTCTTTGCCGATTGCAGATTCGCCTTCTTCGAAAACTCTGGCAGCAATCCTTCCTATGTCACGGCAACAGATGTAAGGGACCTTCGCATCCCCGTCAACAAACCCCCGCACTTTCCCAACCTGGATAGGGAAATAGGGCTGCCCCAGGTTGTCCATGAAAGACGCGGGCTGCAATAAGGTCATAGGAATGCCGCATTGTTTGGCGTATTCTTCCAGCTCGATTTTGCTGTCAAGATGGGGGACCCCGGTTCTGGCCGGACCAAAGTGCATTACAGTACTGAACACAAAATGCTTTACCCCGGCTTCTCGGCATGCATCTGTGATGTTTTTTCCCTGTAGCATTTCAGATGCTATATCCGCTTTTTTGTAGTCTTTGGACCAAGGCTGAGTCACGCCAGAAACGCCGTGAACTGAGTGAAACGCGCTTACCAGTGATGCTTTATCCAAGAGGTCCCCTTTTCTAAGTTGTGCGCCCTTTGCTTCCAGAACACACGCTTTTTCCGCGGAAAGGTCGCGTATGAGCGCAATTACTTTCCACTTGCTTGTGGCGAGCAAGCTTTCGACAACCGCACCTCCCTGATTTCCGGTTGCGCCGCAGACGACAATTGCCGGGGATTCCGCCATAAAGTTCTTGCAGCATAGTTATAATTCGTCCGGCTGGTGTCAACAACAGGTTCGCTTGGGACACCAGATCGGTTCACATGAGAACAAGTCCATCGCATTGTTCATGCACAATCGCTGCAGGAATGGGGTAGCTGGAGGGGAGTCAACTCATTCTTTATTGATCCCTGACCTTCCTCGAGAAGAATGTTAGGGATACAGTAAAGCTAGCTGCGTCTGAACCTCCACTGAGAGAACTGGATGCCTTCGACTTATTTGATAAGGAGGAATAATTGTGACTACAAAAATCTGTCTGTCTCTGTTGTAGTTGTACTGCCCCACGCTCTGGGTTAGCTAGTCAGTGCCCTGCCAGCTCCGGCCTTGCTCGTGGGCGGGTCCCTACCCCGGATCTCCACGACCGGCAACGTGACGATTCTGCGGTAGGTGGGGTGCTGGAATTCCAGGCGCATGCCACGCCCCACAAACCGCATCTTCAGCATCGAGCCACCCCAGGTCGATCCCTCAATCCTCACCGCCACCGGCTCAGGACAGTACTTCGGGTGGCCCTGGATCAGATCCTTCCCGTGACGACCCACCACAATGCTGTACCAGCGGTTCTCGGTCTCCACTTCCAACACCTCGCCATCGGATAGATTGTCCAGGCACACTCCACCTTCGATCTCCGATTGCGCGATGCTCCGATTCACCTCGTCACTTAAGTTGGGATGAGGCATGAATAACTTGGGAACTGGGACCGCGGTGTTGGTGTCCACTTTAATTCTCTCCGAGTCCCTCCTCCCTATACTCTGGCACTGACAGGTGATAGCTGACCGCTCCACTCGTCATTTATTTGAAGTTCTCCACCAGCATCAGGTCGCTGCCGAATTGGTCGAGCTGTCCGTAGACGATCCAGCGACGGTCGAGGGAAACGGAGAAACCCCCGATGGGCTTGGAGAATGAGGCAATGTGCTCGGTTTTGCCTGTAGTCGTGTTCAAGAACTGGAGAGAGATATCAGATGTTTGTTTCCCCTGACGCGTAAAGTAGATACCGTCCCCAACAAGTTCAACGTTCTCATAATCGACAGAATTCAGAACTTGCTGTTCATTCCCGCCAGCCGTAAGGATCCTCCAAAGACTCACCCTCTCTGGTTCGCTCTTATAATAGTAGATGTACCTGCCATCTGGAGATTCCACTGGAGCCCAGCCTCCTTTGGTTACCAGCACAGGCTCTCCACCTTCGCCCGGCACTTTGTATATTCCCGCTTTGCCAGAATCCTCGAGATCGAAAAGAATCCACTTCCCATCTCTGGACCAGCTAGGATTGTTTGAACCACGAGAGTCAGAGGTCAGGGGCCGTGGAGTGCCTCCATTGACATTAACCACATAGACGTCATCGCGGTCTTCAATTGCGCTAAAGGTCAAGCGACTCCCATCCGGGGACCACCTCGGTACCCAGTTGATCGTCGTCCCACCGAAAGAGGTCAACTGGACTGCATTGGCGCCATTCACGTCGCACACCCAGATCTCTTCACTTCCGGAACGATCCGATCTAAATGCGATCTTCTTACCGTCGGGAGAAAGTTGCGGCTCATATTCCGAACGCGTACTAGAGACGAGCTTGTTAGGAAGGGGGACATTGCCTTTTGGAGAAGTGATTTCCATCCGCCAGATATTAAAATCGTGTATCGTCTGAACATACGCCAGGCGATTCCCGCCACGGGAAATGGCAGGACAGGCCCCATTCATCCCAATCGAAGACAACTGTTGTGGTGGGCTCGAGCCGGATATGTCTATCCGCCAAAGACTCATTTTCCCCAACCCTTTTGAAAAAACCAGGGAGCGGCCATCTGCGGTCCAGGTGGGACTTGCGCAAATTCCCTTGCCAATGGCAATGCATTTAGGATCACCATTTGGTTTGAGGTCGCTCGAAAGGTCGAGCAAGTAGAGGTCACTTTTTCCAGCATATCCAGGCCAACGGAAAAAAGCTAGCCTGTGACCATCAGGGGAAAAGGCCGGGGAGGTGTCTTTGTAGCTTTCCGGTGGAAAGGTAATCTTCCGCTTCTCATTGCTTTCAAGTGAAATCAGCCAGAGAGCTTGAGGTTCATTAGCGTCAGGCTTGGTACAGCTTGCGATTGCCAGCCATCGAGAATCGGTGGACCAGGAAAGAAAGGGGCCATCGACATAGTTGACAAAGTTCATGTATACCTCAGTTATTATCCTCTCCGGGCCTGGCATCGGGGGCACCAATACGACGGCATACTTACTCCCGGATAGATCCCTGAGAAAGGCGATCCAGCGGCCATCGGGAGACCAAACGGGACTCCATTCGTAAGCAGGGTTGGTGGTCAGACGCATGGGTGGTTCCGCGCCGATGAGTTTGATATAGATGTCGAAGTTGTCCTCTTCTTCACTATTCCAGCAAAAAGCTACCTGATTGCCATTCGGGGAAAAGGTAGGGTAATACTCCCTGCCAACATAGCTCGTGAGGGGAACGGCGGACAATGGAACTTCCGTTGGCGTCGGATGAGGTCGGCCCTGCCAGAAATGCCAGACCAAGACAGCGAGCAACACAGCCAGTGACAACCCTGGAATCCACCGACTATACTTGGTCCTGGGCAGCGGGATGATCCATTGCGATTTGGACGGAGCGACTCTGCCAGAATCACTGTCCCGCTTCAGGCGTTTCAGATCGGTGCTTAAATCCGATGCGTGCTGGTAACGTAGTCCCCGGTCCTTCTCTAGACATTTCCGTACAATCTGCTCCAGTTCCTGCGGGGCCTTGGAGTTAAATCGCACCATGGCCTCCGGTATGGAATGGAGAATCTTGTCCATCGTCTCCGTGGAACTCAGCCCAGTGAACGGCAACCGGCCTGTGGTCATGTCGTAAAGCACCACTCCCAGGCTGAACAGGTCTGTTCGCTGATCCACCTCCTGCCCCAGTACCTGCTCGGGGCTCATGTACTCGACCGTTCCCATGATCAGCCCTGGCGTGGTCTGGGACTCCGTGCTGGCTGCTGTTCCCGTGCTTGGCGTAGATCGATGCGTCCTTTTGGCCAGTCCGAAATCCAACACCTTTACCTGCCCACGCGGCGTCAGCATCAGGTTGGCCGGCTTGATGTCCCGGTGGGTAATCCCCTGGCGGTGCGCTTCGTCCAGGGCATCCGCCACCTGGATGCCAATGTCGAGAATCTCCGCCAGTTCGAGTCGCCCCTTTCGGACCCTGGCCTCCAGCGTCTCGCCCTTCACATACTCCATCACAATGTAGTGGATACCTTCGGCCTCGCCCAGTTCATGGATGGTGGCGATATTGGGATGTTCCAGTGCCGAAGCGGCTTTGGCCTCCTGCACGAAGCGTTTCAGTCGTTCCGGGTCTTGGGTGACTTCCAGAGGCAGAATCTTGAGCGCGACTTGGCGGTCCAGACGTGTATCACGGGCCAGGTAGACTTCGCCCATTCCGCCCTTGCCCAGCAGGGAGAGGATTTCATACGGGCCAAGTCTCCTGCCTACCAGGGGCTGGTATTGTTTCTGAGCCATTGCTCGGGCCGCCAGATCCAGGGCAGGGGTTTCCACGAAACTGCCCGCCTTTTGATGAGCAACGAGTAGCGCCTCTACTTGCCAGCGCAAATCCTCGTCACCCCCGCAGGCTTGCTCAAGGAAAGCCTTGCGTCCTTCGGGTGGCCGGTCCAGAGCCTCATCCAACAATTTGTCGATCTGTTGCCAGCGCTCAGGATTCATGGTGGTCCATGGTCATTGCTCACAGTCCAAAGTCCCACGCGACACCCCCTTCTTCCCCTTTTCAAAGGTCTGGTGATTCTTTTCGTGGGGGATCGAAACACCAATGCATGTCAACGGCACACACGAATCTCTCGGGAGACAGCCCTTGCCGTCGTTATTGGAAAGCTCTCCTGAATCAGGTAAACTTCAAAACTCCCGAAACGAATCACCCTGGGACGAGCCACGTTCATGGACGCCCCCTTTGCACGGATAAGAGAAAGGAAATGTCAAAAGGGCAGAGGGAAACTGGACCGTTAACAAAGCCTATTCTAGACCCCCTCAAGGTCCAGGGGAAGGATTTTGCTGCAGGAGACAAAGACTCGAACCTGCGGATTTTGTTCCCTCACTGAACGGAATGATTGCTGTTATAGGACCCAGGGTGTCAGGCGACTGTGTCTGGATACCGAAAGGAAGAAACCATCAGACCCGCGTCAAGCCGCGATTTTTCGACGCTATCTCATCAACTTGAATAAAAACATCACTCACCAATGGCGTCAGTCTATTCTTTCTTATACCAAGAAATCAATGGAGCAATGCGATGGTGCGATGGCCCCACTCCACCCCTCCGCAGTTTTCGGACATGAACGTACTTGTCTCCGATTGTTTGGCTTCAGGCGAGAGGTTGCCGGCGTCTTCGACGCCTAGGGGCAAGAAGGCGTCACGGCTTGATTTCAGTATTCAAGGGGGCCAGCAGGTGGGAGGGATTACTCATCAACAAGTAGGCAGGAAGTTGGATCCCATACTAATGAAGACTCTTCTCCAACCTGCTGACAAACAACCGCCGGCCCGTCTCAGAAAGAAAAGCGAGCTTGTTCTCATTGCCACTTATTGGCAAGGAGGGTGACATGGTAAAGAACACCTGGAAACTTGATTCTCAAAGTTCCCAGCGTGAATCCATCCTAATGTCTCTGAATGCCCAGATCAAGCCCTGATGCCCGAGTTTCTTCCCAAAGCTTTCGAGGAAGAAGACTAGGCTCCATTCGACCTGTGGAATCGAATCCCGAAAAGAACAACAATGCAGCCATCTAGGTTGGCGTATAATGAGGTTGAGAAAGGCCACTAAGAAGAGACATTGAAATGAACAA
>DATKMG010000267.1:0-10532 GCA_035541995.1 Terriglobia bacterium | reverse complement strand
CCGTGGAGCATCCCCATCCCACACACAAACGGGAATTCACCCTCCTTGTCCGGCATCAGTTCAAAGGCTGTCTCCTGATTGGGCTCCAACTTCTGCTTAATATTAAAATCCTGCAGAAACACATATTCCGTGCACGAGAGGTTATCGTTGCGACGGAAGACCATTCGTAAAGGCTTCCCTTTCACAACCGATACCTGGGAAGGAACGTACTCTCCATTGATGTCGATTCTGATTTCCTGAATCGTCCCCTTGTCGGTTGCTGCCACAGTCCCGACGGTGCTATTAGGATTTCTCCCTGAGCACGCACAGGCAACCAGCATTATGATCCAGGTCAAACCCGGTTTGCTGCGGGTATGGATATTCATCATCGATCCTTCGGTTTTGGAGTCTCTTTGGTTCGAGCCATCCCCAGGATTGAATCTGCCAGGAGATCCAGGGCTTGCCAGTCGCGCCACCCGCTTTTCTCTTGGAAGGTCAATAAGTCCCGTTAGCCAACTGCGGATGGATCGAAAGATCCGCAAGTCTCCCTGTCGTCAACCTTTGTTGGGCCTGTCCAACATCCGTTGCATTTGATCGATTTCTCCCCTGAGCGCATGAAGCCGACGGGCCAGGCTGAATACATAACCGAAGAGAACCAACCAAATTATCGAGTAGGCTGCAAACAGATAACTCATCGAGATCCCCTCACAATGGTTCCGATTGGCTGCGGAAAGTCTGAAGCCATCAGGACATAGATTGAAATTGTCGATGCAAAGCGTCTCCACTGTCTTGAAGTTCTTCAATGCCACAACGGAGACGCCAGAGATAAAAGTAGAGAGAAGTGAATGCCGCCAAGCTGACAAACAAGGCCACGCGCATGGCGGGATCAAGGCCCGAGTTCTCTCCGCCGGCTATGACTGGCTGAGGGTGCTGAGTCCGCCACCACCGATTGGCCATGTAAACGATCGGAACGTCCATGGCCCCCAAAATTCCGAATACTGCTGACAACCTGGCTCGCTGCTCGGGCAATTCCACCAAGCGTCGCAGCATCAAGTATCCCATGTAGATGAGCCAAAGCACGAAGAAGGAGGTAAGGCGGGCATCCCAGGTCCACCAGATTCCCCATACGGGTTTTGCCCAAATGGGACCGGTGATCAAGACCAAACTGCAAAATATCGCTCCGACCTCGGCAGCTGCTGCTGCGCGAATGTCCCAGGCACGACTTCCGTTAAGCAGCGAGAAGATGCTGAACAGAAGGACCAGAAAAATGCCGAGAAAGCTTGTCCAGGCTGAGGAGACGTGAAAATAGAAAATGCGCTGGACCTCACCCATAGTGACTTCCGTAGGGGCATAAAGGAACGCAGTATAGAGAGCAGCCAGGACAAGTACCAGCATGCACAACGCGTGTAGGACAGAAGGTTTCATGTCTTGAACTCTGGACCAGGATTCTGACATACGGCTCCCACCTTCACTGTGCTGAATAGTCTCCCCCAGTCCAAACTCCTCAAGTTGCTCTATTCTTCTAGTACATAATCAAACAATAGCAACGGCAAAGTGATGAAGATAATGTCATACACCACCAAGAACCTCAACCAGAAGCCCAGGGCTTCTCCGGGAGGATCGGTCAAAGCTGCAGCGGTCGACTCTACCGAACCTAAGACCGCAGGCAACGCGACCGGCAGGAATAGGATCGGAAGCATAACGTCACTCATGCGAGTGTTCATGGAAACAGCTGCCAGGATAGTTCCCGCCGAGGCGAAGCCGAGGGTCCCCAGGAAGGTGATCAACGCCACCCAGCCCAGTCTGGGACCGAGGTTCACATTGAAAAAAACGCAGAAACAAAACAAGATGACCGTTTCCGCCATCAGCATGAAGAGGAGGTTAGCGAGCATTTTCCCTGTGAAGATGGCCCCCCAATTGACAGGCGCTAACATAAGACTCTGCAGATTGTCGTTCTCCTTTTCGCCTGCAAAAGTGCGATTCATCCCCAACATACCAGCGAAGATGAAGGTTACCCATAATAAGCCCGGCCCATATTTCTCTGTTTCCAGACTGTCCGGTTCAAAGGCAAAGTGGAACATCAAGATGACTAGCAGTCCAAACAGGAGCATGGAGGCTATGGCATCTTTGGTTCGGAACTCCGTGAGGATGTCCTTCCAGAGGATGGCTCCTACCTGATTAAGAAAATGCACCACGCCTCTCTCTCAGGAACTGCTTGTATCGTTCCCGAATTCTTCCAGGGTCCCCCGAATATTCCTCCGCGATAGTGCCCTTCTCAAGCAATGCCCAACGGTTGACGAACGCCAGCCCCTGCTCCAGATCATGGGTAGCCATGAGAATGGTCTTGCCGCGGCCAACGAATTCTCTCATCCAAGTGCTCAATAGCTCGGAAGCTTCGAGATCTAACCCGGAATAGGGCTCATCCATCAACAGGATATCCGGACCGTGCAAGGTGGCACGAGCGATTGAGAGCCTTTGCTGCATTCCTCTGGAGAATCCCTTAACTCGCCGGTCGGCGCTTTCATCGAGTCCCACCCAGCGGAGAGCTTCCTTGATTCGGACCTCCAGTTTATCCATTCGATACATCCGCCCAAAGAATCTCAAGTTCTCACGGGCAGTCAGATTGGAGTACAGATAGCTGCTATGCGCAACGAATCCCAACTGGAGGCGAACCTGATCTGTATGCCTGCCAATGTCAATCTCCTTAACCAGGATTCGACCTGAGTTGGGCTTGGCCAGTCTAGCAATCACCCGCAGAAGCGTAGATTTTCCCGCCCCATTTCTCCCAAGCAAGACCAGGAAGTCCCCCGGCCAAACAACGAGATTTATTCCCTGTAGGGCCCGTGTAACCCCAAACCACTTTTCTATGCCCTCCAGGCGGATCGCCGGTTTTGTCTGCGCTGAAGCCTGATCTTGAGCCATTGAGCCGTTCCTCCCCGTCTTGTCCTCTTTGGTTGCCTCTGACGCAAGATTGGATTCATTGGGCATTCTTCTGAGTCACGTCGACGGTCCTGGTTCTTTGGTACAGTGCAAATACGAGAATAAAAACGAAAATTGCTCCGAGCCCTCCTATGATGAACTCTCTGAGCTCAAAGACCCGGTTGGGTAGCCTGACCACCTTCACCTGGGCGTCCTCCGATTTCTGATCATTACTGCTCTCCTGCGGGTCGGTGATTTGCGGGGCTTCTCCAACGACCTTCAGTTGCAGAGTCCCTTGGGGTGACAGGTTGGAAATCTGATATACAGCCGCCTGGGTTCTCTCATCTCGGCCGACTGCATTCAAGCCTGTACCTACAACCTGCAAATCTGGAGGCAGTATCAGAATTCGGGAGGTTCCCGTCGGGTAAAACAACCGCTGACTGAATTCTCTTTCTGAGGTAGAATACTCGATTCGGTAGGAAATGTGGATTTCGTTGAGTCCTGGTTTCATCGGGTATGAGATCGCGTACCCTCCGCCCGGCTTCTGCGCCGGAGTCTGAGGCAGGGGAATTCCTCCCAGTCCCACCACCGCAACAACTAACTGAACTCCCGAGGGCGGGGTATCGAAGAAGAATGTCCCTGCGGGGTTCAAGAGTGTTTTTTTAGGATTCGTCTGGTTATCGACAAAAAACTGCTGTTGAACGAACAAGGAGTTCGCACTGGCTTGCATTAGCATAACCGGTAACGAGACCGTGATGTTTTTGAATTCCGGAGTGACATCATAGACTGTCAGCCTCACTGGAGCTTGGGTCTCCTGCGTGCTGGCGATGGCCGCGTTGTAATTGACGCCCTTATATATCGCGCGAATGATCAAATGAGGGGATTGCCCCATTTCAACCGCCGGGAACTTGTAGGATCCACCCGGCCCTGTTATGGTTTCGTGTTCAAGCTTCATCCCCTGTGCAATTGAGAGTAACTCGACCTTCTGGCCGGCGATTGGGCGCCCCGATGTGCCATTGATTACGGCCCCCTCTATCAGTCTTTGAGAGAGACCAGCGGAGGGGAAGGATAGAACAAATAGCAGGACAGACGAAGGCAGGTTTTCCGAGAGGCGATCAATCAAGGAGGTGTGTGCAGTTCTCAGCAACGTCTTCCACGGTCTACCTTATAGATTTTTCGCCGCTCTTGAGGACGGCAACAACTTGAGGCTGCCCGTGCTTCTGGAGAGGTTCCGGCTGGATTGCATCAATACGGGCCAAAATCTCATAGGCCTCGCGGGAAAGATCGTTGCGCAGGCGCTGAAAGTCTTCGTCGGACAGCTTACCCATCTTAAACTCGAACTCCAAGTCTTTGATATTCTCGTACACCGTTTCTTTTTTGCGCAATAGCCGCTTCAACGAGGTAGTTCCACTGTCAATCTCCAAGACCATTCCTTGAGAGCGGTTAAGAACCAGGGGGTAGAAAATGTAGATAAGTGCTGCCGAAGCGAGCGCGATGCACACCAGAATAGGTTGCCACATGCCTAAAACCAACTCCTCACAGGTCGAGATTCTTCAACTCACTTTCGATTCGCTGTTGATAGTCTTGCGGAACCTCCGCCATGCTTCCGCTCTCCACGGCAGGTACCGCTCTCGGCCTTGCCCAAAGCCTGATCAGGTAATAAATAAGCGCCAGCCCCAGCACAAACATTACGAAGGGTAGGGTCCATGCGGTCAAATCAAATCCCTGCGTAGTTGGTGCGGCCAGAATAACTTTCCCGTACTTGGCCACGAAAATACTTGTGATTTCCTTTTCGGTCTTCCCCTGCTTCAGCAACTCCGCTATTTCAGCTCGCAAAGGTGTCGCTGAACCACAATTCAACATGGCACAAACTGAGAGTTGCTCACTGCAGCCGCATTGACATACAAACCGTTCCGAGATCTTCATAACTTCAGGACTAACGATCTGTGCCGACCCGTCAATGCTCATGGCAGCAACAGACGCTAATACTGCAAATATGAGAAGACGCATGACATGCGTCTGCAAGCAACCAAACCAGGAAGCTGACATCACTTGTTCCTGGTTCCTCTCACTTTTCTGCTTCATCATCTGGGCTTTAGCCTTTTGCTCCGACATTCTCAGACTTTGCATACTCCTGAACCTCAGGCCTGATCAACACCCTTTCGGCTGTGCGGGTGTGCTTGCTGGGGATCAGGCAAATAACGGTTCCACCAAAGCAAAATGCTCCGCCCAACCACACCCACGTCACCAGGGGATTCACAAAAGCATGGACAATGGCCTTTGAATTGTCATCGCTGAATCCCGCTAATACGAGATACAGATCTTCCTTCAGATTCGACTTAAGCGCGACTTCCGTGGTTGGCTGCTCGCTGGCGGGATAGAATCGTCGCTCAGGATACAGGGTGGCCGCTCGGTTTCCATCCTTGTAGACACCGAAGACCCCAACCGCAGACTCGTAGTTGGCATTGTTCGAAGTCTTGACCCGTTCGAGAGTGATTGCGTAATGTCCGATGGTAAGGGTATCGCCTGGCACCATCTCCTGCTGGGTCTCCCGGTTGAACCCGGCTCCAGCAAACCCCACAAAAAGGAAGACGATTCCCAGGTGGACAATGTAACCTCCGTAACGCCGGGTGTTACGAAACGTCAAGATCCATAGCGCCTCCAAGTAATTATCCCCTTGCCGCTTACGGGCCAATGCCCCACGGTGGAACTCCATCAGGATGGTGCAGGTCACGAAGACTGAGAGCACCAGAGAAACCAGAGAGTAAAAGTGTCTCATTCCAAACCCGAGCAAAATGGCGCCTGTTAGGAGCGAGACAATTACAGGAATCGTGAAGTTTTTCCTCAGGCTGCGAAGGGAAGTGTTCCTCCAAGCCAATAACGGTCCAACTCCCGTCAGGAAAAGGAGAAACAGCCCCAATGGAATATTGACCTTGTTAAAAAACGGAGCACTGACGCTTCGCTTTTCACCTTGCAGTGCTTCAGAGAGGACCGGAAAGATAGTCCCCCAAAGAACGGCAAACATGGCAGCCAACAGGACAAGATTATTGAAGAGGAAACTGCTTTCGCGCGACACTACCGACTCCAGCCGGTTCTCGCTCTTCAAGTCGTCCAGACGAGTCACGATGAAGTAGCAACAGAGTCCCAGCAAGATGAAGATGAATCCGGCAAAATATGGGCCGATGGCCGACTGGGCAAAGGCATGAACAGAAGAGACCACCCCACTGCGAGTCAGGAAAGTCCCGAATATACAGAGTAGGAAGCTCGAGAGAATGAGCACTACATTCCAGACCTTCATCATGCCCTTGCGTTCTTGCATCATTACGGAATGAAGGAAGGCAGTCCCAGTCAGCCATGGCATCAATGAAGCGTTTTCAACCGGGTCCCAGCCCCAGTAGCCCCCCCATCCCAGGACCACATAAGCCCATTTGGCCCCCAGCAGAATTCCCGTTCCTAAGAGCATCCAGGGAACCATCATCCATCGTCGTGTGGTCCGAATCCATTCTTCGTCCAGATCCCGGGTAATGAGAGCCGCCATGGCGAATGCAAAGGGAATCGTGAATCCAACATAGCCTAGGTACAAGATAGGTGGGTGAATTACCATCGCCCAATATTGAAGCAAGGGATTGAGTCCACGACCATCCATCGGAGTGAACGGCACGGCGGCGGCACCCGACCGCACAACACCTACCAGATCGAAGGGATTGGCGACAAAATTGTTCACTGTCAGGAAGAAAGTGGTGACCACGGAGATAACACTGACGACATAGGGCATCAGATTCCTATTTCGGTTCCGGTGGATGAAGATGGCAGAGGCGGAGTAGATGCTCAAAAGCCAGCACCAAAACAATAAGGATCCTTCTTGCCCTCCCCATAAAGCCCCGAATTTGTAATACCAGGGCATAGCCCGGTTACTCGTAGATGCCACATACTGAAGACCGTAATTGTTAGTCAGCAGGTTGTACCAGACACAGAACACAGCCAGAGTCACCAGACCACAAGTGATTAGAACCGCACGTTCTCCAGTTTCCGCCAGACGGCGATGAGCTAGCTTCCCCCCGAGAAAGCCGGCAACAATGGCGTACGCTGATAAACAGAATGCAAAAAGTAAGGCGAATTGGCCTATATCGACAGCAAGGTTTTGCATCGGTTTCAATCCTCTTGATCTATATTAAAGGGCTGAAGAGTATTAGTCACTGACGAAGAAAGAAAAAGCTATTCTCCACCTGCTCTTCAAACATCCCAACCCCGTCGTTCTGCAGAAGGACTACTTCTTGTCAGGAGTCTTGGCATACTGCGCTTCGTATTTAGATGCGCACTTGGCCTGGATCTTCGTCGCTTCGAATGGACCGCCCCGGACCAAATGACCCTCGGCGAGAGCTTGTGAACCGTTCTTGAAGGTGTCTGGAAGAATGTCCTTCCCTGTATAGCGGACTGGGAGGATCTGCCCGTTTTGTTCCAAGTTGAAACTGACAACTGTGGCGCTTCGCTGAATGCTGCCCGGGACTACCGTGCCTGCCACACGCAAACGCTTTCCGTATGCAGCCTCATTCATGGCTTTCAGCTCATCCACCGTTTTATAGTAGGCAAGGCTCTCGTTAAAACTGCTGAACCCCAACCACGCCACAGCAACCACAATGACGAGGGAACCTATAAGAAACTTCAATTTACGTCTGTCCATAGGGCATTGACTCCAGCCTCAATTTTAGTTACAGAAGGGGCATTAAGTGTGTTTGAAATCCAGTGGTTTCGCAAATGCTATTCTATCACTCCTTCCGCAATTCACAAAGGAAAGAGATTGAGAGGCAAGGCGGAATGGGCAGGCAGGACTACTTGGTCGCCTGGCAGGTATTGTGCAGTTCCTTAACCTTCAAATTCCCATGTCTTTCAGCATTTGGAGCGTGTGGTCTTCTCTCTGGATTGGGCTACAATAGGGACATGATATCTTACTGCCAACGAATTATCATTTACCTTCCTCTCGGAGTCCTGCTT
The DNA here is from genome assembly GCA_035541995.1 of Terriglobia bacterium. Lineage (GTDB taxonomy): Bacteria > Acidobacteriota > Terriglobia > Versatilivoradales > Versatilivoraceae > DATKMG01. The sequence continues at coordinate 2,642 of DATKMG010000267.1, read as the reverse complement.
TTCGGAATAGCCACGTGCACCGGGCCGTCTGAACGAAAGTCTGACAAGCCGCAGCCGAGCGCTCCACCTCAGCCCGTGACCGCCCGCTTTGCCTTTCAGAGGATGTATATTTTGGCCAAGACTTGGTCTGCAGATGCACAACCTGTACAGGTTGCCAATTTGAATTTAAGGGACATTCCGTGCATTGGAGGCAAGTGCGTTGCTTGGAAAGCCACTTTTGTCTCAGCTCAGCTCAGGAAGGCGCTTACCTATACCTTTTCTGTCGTCAACTTGCCGGGGATCATTCGAGAGGGCGCTATGGCGGGTCGAGATGAACCGTGGTCCGGGCCGACTGGGCAGTCGCGCCCATTCATTTATCAGATGCTGAAAGTGGACTCCGACCAAGCTTACCAAGCGGCAGTCAAGGAGAGCGCCCCCTACCTGAAAAAGCACCCCGACTTGCCAGTTCAATTCATGCTGGAATTTACTGGGCGATTTCCGACCCCGGCCTGGCGCGTAATCTGGGGAGAGTCCATTGGTTCCAGCAACTACTCAGTCTTTGTCGACAGCATTTCCGGTCATTATCTCCAGACCTTACATTGATTGGGCCACGATATCCCCGGAGTTCCCTATGAGTTCGCACCTTGGAAGAGGACCCGGAATTTGGACATTTCCCAGGCGACCGCAGGAAGTAGCGCTTTGGAGTGCGGGGCCCGACGATGCTTTCGACATACAATCCTCTCGGGTGAGGAGGGAGTCGTTGGCCGGGCCGTGGATTGATCCTGGTCAAGTGCCTCTTGGTTCGCCACGAATGGCATTGATGGATCCATCCATGGACAGATTCAGGACTCTCTTGTAGAGAAAGATAAGAGCATTCATAGCCTAGTTCTGGGTGGAGGGTGCGACATTTCTGTTTACGGCCAGATGGGTGAGGTAGGCTTCGATTTTGAGTTCGGGAGGGAGCAAATCCTCCCGGCAGTGCGTCTTGTGAGAATGAGCAAAGCGGACGATCCAGTCCACATAGGAGCGCTCGGTGTGGATGGAATAGTGGTGAAGACGGAGCACCTGTCGGACCTCCTCCACCGACCCCGAACCAGCGCGCTGGAAAGATCAAATGGACCTCCAATGCTATAATGGGGAAAAAGGAGTACATGAAATGAATGGTGTTCAATTTATTGTGGACTCTCAAGGGCAAAAGACCGCGGTGTTGATCGATTTGAAAAGATATGGGGCACTTTGGGAGCGCCGGTTAGCTTTACTGTTAGGCGGCTTACCGGCATCACGAAACTCGGAGGAGATTATGAATAATACGCAAACCTTGATAGCTACTTTAGAGGGCGCTCCTGATATTATTATTAGCCTTGTTCGCGAGGTGCCGCCACAGAATCTGAAGCGTCGCCCCAGCCCCAACAAATGGTCCGCTCACGAACATGCTTGCCACATATCTACCGCGGACACAGCTTACCTCTCACGCCTAGAGCTGATGCTCTCTGATCCATCCCCTTACATCAGGTCTATGCTTCCATCTCCAGAGGAGGAAGCTGGCTCACTACTAAACATTGATTTAGACGAAGCACTTGACCAGTATGTGCGAGAACGGGCGCGCCTCGTTAAGCATTTGAAAGAGCTATCTGTAGAAGATTGGCAACGGACGGCGGAGCATGAAGAGTACAGTCATTACTCAGTATTGATAATGTTCAGGCAGCTATTAATGCACGAGATGCTTCACGCATACAGAATAGAAGAGCTAATGTTGAAGAAAGGTTGGGAATAAACCTCTAGCTGAACAGGTCGCCTGCACACTATAGCGCCCCTTGACATCCTGTTTGCGATCACCGGATCGAGGTGGAAACATGAAGAACGTTGCGAACTCCCGATTCACTATCAAGAGCTGGGATGAGAAGCCTTATAGTGAGGGCCAGGACCTGCCAAAGCTGACTCGGGCCGCCGTCACAAGGACGTTCACCGGCGATATTGCGGGCGAGGGGCATGTCGAATACTTGATGATGTACCGCAGCGACGGCTCGGCCACCTTCGTCGGCCTCGAGCGGGTCGTCGGGCGCGTTGCAGGGAAAGCGGGCAGCTTCGTACTCCAACGCACTGGAGTATTCGAGAACGGAGTGGCAAAGGAGGCTTATTTCGTCATCCCTGGCTCCGGCACGGGAGAGCTTCGGAGCCTGTGCGGTGAGGGCACGTCGGCTGTTGGGCACGGCACTGAGCATCCTCTAAAGCTGAACTATGAGTTGGCTTAGACTGCCGCCATTCAGATACTTCAAGTCCTTGTTAGGCAGCGCAAACACCGGCAAGGCACGTCAGCCTGTCGCGAATAGTGATCACAGGCGGCCCCGACGGAGGGAAGACCATGCTCCTGCTGGCACTGCAAGCTCGCGGCTATGCCATCGTCGGCGATAGCCCGCGCACCATCATCCAAGATCGCCGTAGGCGCGGGCTGAACCCGCGACCGAATGCGTTTGAGTTCGCGCACGAAGTGCTGCGAATGGACATCGAGAACTTTGTCCATTGGAAACTAGCTAGTTTCTGTCGCGAAACGCCTGAAAAAGGGCATAAATACGGATGTTGAAAGCGGCGAACACTCTGGGCTTCTCTCTGCGACAATGGAGTTGTCCCCTCGTTCCAGAGCCGCAGACTCCTTGAGGGGCAGG
>DATKMG010000266.1:0-4248 GCA_035541995.1 Terriglobia bacterium | reverse complement strand
CTGGAACAGGACCAGACAAAAGAACAAACCTATGCACAAAAGAAAAGGTAGAGGCGTCCACGGAGCAGGACTTTGTCGAAACTGCCGAAGGAGCCCGGCGAGAACGATTACAAGAATGCACCCGCCTACAACCTTGCCTGACCAAGGTTCAACCGCACCGTAGGCTAAGGGAGAAAACACCGTCAAGAACAACGTGACGAAAAAAACGATCTGGCCCCAGAGATCTTGGCGCAAGAATCCAGGCTCCCGGGATGAAGTATGGTTAGAGTGTCTCCGTCGCCCAAGTCCCTTGATTGATTCCTTGAGAGAAAGCAGTCTGAGACCTGCGCAATGCTAGAACCAGCGGAGCCAATAAGGCCAGTATGACAAAAAGTAAATTGTTGCGATAATCATCGATCGGTGGTGCGATTTGAGAGACCACACCGGATAGGGCTCCTACGCCGATTTCGAAGCTCGGGTCATTGCTCCCATTGTTGATCTTGCTTGCCCAGGCATGAATCGGCCGGTTCGACTCGATAAGAAGATAACCGTTCGTTCCCCCCAGCGCGGAGATAGAGTCTCTCACTCTAAGCTGTGTCATTCCGTTCCCAGCAACAGAGATATTTGCACTACCGAGTAGGCCACCAGAATTGTCATGCAGGCTCACTTTTACGCTCACTGCTGTGCCATCGATTGTGTTCAGACCGAGGTTGGTTCGAAACGTCCCAGCCTGCCCTTGTTCTCCTGTGTCTATTACTTCGGGGATAAATCCCTGCATCCATGCTGATTGCACATTCACTCCCGGGAAGAATCCTGCCGTGCCTTGGGTGCTACTGACCTCGGAAACTGCGCTTAACATCTTGCCATTAGTGGACTCAATAGTGATCGGACCAAAGTCTCCGGAAACAGCCCCCATCTCCCCGAGAATGTCGGTGCTACGAAATTTACTGTCTACATTGATCACAGTATTGATCGGGGTGCCAATAACACTGCCGTCTGTCCTCCGGGCAGTAATTCTGATGTTGTTTGGTTGACTATCGAGATTGATGACCGCCAAGAAGGAGGAGAAGTTGGCAGTGTGTGCCGATGAAGGAATCAAAATCTTCGTCCCGGCATCGAGGCGGGTTTGCTGGGCCAGCACAGCCTGTCCCGACAGGACCAAACACGCAATCAAGGTGAATCCGTTTCTTAGAGTCTTCATGCAATTCCTCCTGATTTATATCCAGCGTTCACCCCGCGGACTCTGACTCATGTTCTCAGGGCAGGGTTCCCATTTCTGTTTCGATATACCCTATTTTAACTTCAATTGTAATTAAGGAATAGAGAAAAGGTACTTGAAAAACAATTCTGCCGGGGTGGATGGTCAAAAATCGAGCTTGAATGGTCTTCGAGATTCTTCCGAAATAGATGTGCTTTCCGCTGCTCACTTCAATTCATCTTAAACTCCAGTTGGTCCCGACTCACCAACGGGTGATTCACAATCGACAATATATCCACAGTGGTGAGCTTACACTTGTCACGTTTTGGGTGTAGGTGGCATCCAGTCAAGGGTCATAAGAGTCTTTCATGCCCCTTCCCGGGGTGCCACGGAATATGAAAATGGCAATGTGGGAGCCGCTCTCCGAGCGGCGACTCCATCGGCTAAAGAACAATCGCCGCTCGGAGAGCGGCTCCCACATTAAAAGGGCATTTTCAAGACAGAGTGCCCCACGACCTGTTCCAGTTCACCACTGCGGCTGAAAATGATGGAGGGCCGAGTTCCACGAGGCCGAAGAGGCAGAAAAGGACCGTCGGCCTCACGGAATTCGGCCCTGCAAACTCGCATCTTCATTTCATAGAAGGTTCATGAACGAAACGGCTGAGTGCGGTTCAGGCAGCTTAATATCTCTTCCCTGATATTTTGCTGAAACTTGCTTCTTGAAAATTGCTTGAGAGTGTTTTCTCTGGCCTGTAAACCGAGCTGTACCCCCAGTTGGGGGCGTCGGACCAAATCCTGCATTTTGATGCTAAGTGCCTCTACGTCGGCGGTTGCATATAGCAATCCGGTAACTGAGTCGCGAATCATCTCGAGGGCCCCTCCTTGAGCCGGGGCTATGACTGGCTTTGCCAGGTACATGGCTTCAATCAGGGTTTGAGGCAGGGCCTCGGGCCCGATCGAAGGCGTCACCACCGCATCCATGCTCTCGATGTATTCGCGGACATTGGATTGATGCGGCAGGAAGAATACGCGCTGCTCCAAGCCGAAGTTGCCGACCAGCTCCCTCAATTCTGCTTGATATCCGATGTCGGTCAAGTCGGTTGGGGCAGGGCTTCCTATTACGAAGAAACGGGCATTCGAATATTGTGTAATTACTCTCGCGGCGGCATAAAGAAACTCCTTTTGTCCCTTAAAGGGGGTGATTCGTCCCAGGGTCCCGAAAAGATAGTTCTCGTTGGTCAGATTATATTCTGCTCTCAAGCCTGATGACCGTTTGGTGCTGGGGGCCCAATCCCAGTCTGGGTGAGGGTTATAGAGGATCCGGATTTTGGATTCCAAACGGCGCTGGCTTGCCAAGAACGGAGCAGCCGCGGCCTCGGAACAGGAGATAATCCTCTGGACCCACCGGGAGAAAATGAGCAGCCAAAAGATCTCGCTCTTGGAAGTGAAAATTCTGTGTAGGTGCCAGACTACAGGTGTCCCGGTTGCGAGACCCACGAGTACCCCGGTCATAAATGTCCGGGGACCATTGGCCCAGACCATGTCCCAGGGACGCCGTTGGCCCTGCAAAATCAGTTGTAAGGTACAGGCCAGAGTGCGACCGCCAAGCCGCGCTACATCGGGAAGGGTCTTGCGAGCGGAATGATACTTGCCTAGCGGCAAATTGAGAACAGAGATCCTGGCGTCCCGCAGGGTTTCCAGAAATTCCCCGGTACCATTGAGGGCCACCCGACAATCATATTTCGTCTGATCAATCGACTTCAGGACTTCCCACAGTACCCGCTGGGCACCACCCATGTATCCAAACTGGTCAAGGAACAACAGGGATCGGACCATTTTAGGATCAGGGCTCACTGTTCCACGGTTCAATCAGGACGGCCGCCATAGAAAAATAGACGACCAGGTTTCTCCAGTAGGTCAGAATATCCCCTGTTAACATCTGCACCATCTGCCCACACCAGAATGCAAAGAGAAAACTAGCATATAGACTCCGAATCGGGGATCCGCGGTATCGGACATCCAGGAGCTGGCGAAGCAATGTCATCAGCAGCACAAACCAGCTGCTGAGTCCCAGGATTCCAGTCTCGAAAAGGAGGCTCAAATATCCGTTATCCGCTATTAGGTTTGTTCTGAACAGGTCTGTACTGGCGATGCTCTTATACCCGACCCCGAACAACAAAAGTCCGGGATGGCCGGCGAAATACCCGAACAGAGATCTCCAGGTCTCCCAGCGGCCGCTGGTGGCGGCATCGGGGTACTTCCAGAACTCCAGCAGACCGCCGAGTCTCTTCTCAAAGAAGTTGGTCACCAGCTCCGGATACCAGAGATAAAGGGAGACCAAGAATATACCACTCAGGAGAATTGCCAGGATAGGCAGGCGGAATTTGAAACCCCGCTGCAAAAAGAAAAAGATCGCGACTGTCAGAAGGGCATTCACCCAGGATCCTCTAGAGTAGGAGAGGAAAAGCGCAACTGTGAAAATCCCTACCAGGAGACCCAGCCAGATTCGAGAGAATTTCAAAACCTTCCAAGCGGAGGAACTAAGGGTGACAAGACAGAGACTCCAAAAGAAGGCACACAAATTTCCAAAACTACTGGCTTCGTAAAAGACTCCCTGGGCGCGGCGCACGCTTTGACCAAACAAGTAGATGTACTGGTCGGCAAACGGATGAGGAATTGGGATCGGGTACATGAAATCGACAATACCGTACAGCGCGCTGATCGTTCCGAAAATGAGTATTGCCCGAAGGAGGTATCTGAATGGATCCTGCGAATGAATCCAAGGCAATCCCCTCAACCAGAAGTACAGCAGGAAAGGCTGGAGTAGCAGCAGATACTTCAAGACACTGGCTGTCCCCTGTTGCGGACCTGAAAGCCAAAAAGCAAACGGCAAAGAGAAAGCGAGCGAGAATAGGAACCAGAGGCTGCAATGCCCCACGGGGTCAGGTCGAAAACGGAAGCGCTGAGAGCCGAAGAGAAATGATGCTGCGCCACCAAGGAAAACCAAGTGGGATACAAACAACGGAATTTCCCCACCCCACAATTCTGAATAAATTGGAGGAAGGATTAAA
>DATKMG010000265.1:0-7176 GCA_035541995.1 Terriglobia bacterium | reverse complement strand
GCGAAACTGGGTGATTGCAGAAAACTCCCCTCCACTTCCTAGCCACATTTAGAGCCGCGGACCTGTAGTATCACAGGTCCGCGCTACCCTGTTGAATTGTGAGGAGTAGCGCAGACTCCTGTCCCTCAAGGAGTCTGCGGCCCTAGAACCAGGGGACAACTCCATTGTCGCAGAGAGAAGTCCATCTATTCGCCGCTTTCAACATCCGTATTTATGCCGTTTTTCAGGCGTTTCGCGACAGAAACTAGCTAGATGCGAATGACTCGGATTTTTCATCACCTGCGCAACAGAACTTCTGGGGACGGCACATGTACTCCAACGCGGGACAATCCAGCATTGTGGCCTTAAGTGTTCTGCGGTTTAGAGGAAACCAAGCAAGAAGTGACGAGCTGGGTACTCTAAAAGGGGTCAGAAAAAATCTCGTGGCTTTTGGATCATGGGTTTGTAGTCTCCCGTTTTTGTGTGTCGCCCTTTCAATCTTGGTGAGGTTCAGGCCTCAACCTGAACTACATCTCTGGAGAGAGGTTAAAGAAATACCTTGAGTGTCCTTCAAACGAAGGTACTGAGCCCTTCTCCTGCATCGGGGTAAACGAGAAGAAACCCCACAGGGCTTTTGAGGTTAAAACCCGGAATTGTTGCCAGCAATTCCTCCTAGAGCCACGAGACTAATCCTGCTCAAAGAACTGAAACAGTTTCCCGAAATCGTAATTGCAAAAGCACGACTATCTCCATTCTCACAAACTCTCCAACAATTTTTTAAGCTGTTTATATTGAGCTAATTAAAAGATAAGAATGGATTGAATTCGTTGGACTTTTTCTTCTGATTCTTCCGGAAATTCGTAGGGAGTCAGTAAAGACTCAACCCCACGTCCACGCTGTTTTTTAAGTTGTTGATATATTGAAAGTTATAATTGTAGAGCAAAAGATCCAACATCCAATATATTGGAGATTATTTTGCGTCGGCAACAGAATCGGAGTGCCTAGGGTCAAGGCCGAACTTTCATCGCCGGCCCCGAGATTGCAGCGCGCAGGATCGCAGCCTGCTCTTTCAGATGAACCTTAAGGGAACCCGTCGCCGTACTTGCACTCTCAGGGCGCCCCACGTATTGCAGAGGAAGAGGGGTCTTTGTAACGGAAGCCATGCGGTCTTTAACGAATGTCCATGCTCCCATATTCCGGGGTTCCTCTTGTACCCAAACATACTCTTCAGCATTTTGGTATTTCTTCAGTTCCTTTTGGATTTGGTTCTTCGGAAAAGGGTAAAGTTGTTCCAGCTTGAGGATAGCGACGTTCTGGGCCTGTTTTTCCCTGCAAATCTCCTCCAGCTCATAGCAGATCTTCCCGGCGCAAAAGATCACTTTTGATACGCTCTCTCGGGGGGTGCTCTCTGTCTGGTTAACCAGCTCATGAAAATGCCCTTCCGCCAGCTCTGCCAGATTGGAAAGTACTCGAGGATGACGCAACAGGCTCTTAGGGGCAAAAATAACCAGGGGCTTTCGGATTCCCCTCCCGTCTTTGCCCCCACGCATTTGTCGGCGAAGAAGATGGAAGTACTGAGCAGCTGTCGTACAGTTGCAGACTTGGAGGTTATTTTCAGCGCACAATTGCAAATACCGCTCCATCTTTGCGCTGGAATGTTCAGGCCCCTGTCCCTCATAGCCATGGGGTAAGAGGAGAACCAGGCTGCAGGGCTGGCTCCATTTGACCTCGGCTCCAACAATGAATTGATCGATAATGACCTGGGCGTTATTGGCAAAGTCTCCAAACTGAGCTTCCCACAAGACCAAGGTGAGAGGATCAGCTACGCTGAAGCCGAACTCAAATCCCAAGAGGGCTTCTTCCGATAGGAGACTGTCGTAAACTTCGAAGCTCGCCTGGCTGGGGGTCAGGTGCTTCAAAGGCGTGTATTCATTCCCCTCGTCTTCGTCATACAAAACAAGGTGCCGCTGGCTGAAGGTTCCTCGACTGCTATCCTGGCCACTCAGGCGAACAGGCGTTCCCTCGATCAAAAGTGTTCCAAAGGCCAATACCTCCGCAAATGCCCAGTCAATAGGACCCTCGCCATCCCCTGCCCGGCGTCGGCGCTCGATAAATTCAGTCAATTTATGGTGGATCCGAAAATTTCCAGGGAAGGTAGTAAGCGCCGCAATAATCTGTGCTAATAAGTCTCTGCTAACCCCAGTGGGGGTCAACGATGAAGGACTCTCCGGTTCCTCAGGTCGAACGGCCCCCATCTCGACAGGAACAAACCGATCCACTTGCTTCTTCATTTCTTCGAAGGCCGTTTCCAGTTTGGCCGTCTGCTCCTTCATCACCAGGTTCAGTTCTTCCTGCGCTAGAACCCCATCCCGCACTAACTTCTCGGCATACAATCTGCGGACGGGGGGATGCTCCCGGATCTTTCGGTAAAGCAACGGCTGAGTGAAGCTAGGGTCATCGGCCTCGTTGTGGCCATAGCGCCGGTAACACAGCATATCAATTACGACATCTCTCTTGAACCGCTGGCGGTAGCCGAATGCCACAGATAGGGCACGGACCGCAGCCTCAGGATCGTCTCCATTCACGTGGAAGATCGGGGCTTGTACCATTTTGGCTACATCGGTGCTGTAAGGCGTGGAACGGGCCTCCTCGGGCTCTGTGGTAAAGCCGATTTGATTGTTGATGATCAGATGAATTGTCCCGTCTGTGCGGTAACCCGGCAATTGCGACAGATTGAGCGTCTCAGCTACAATTCCCTGTCCTGCAAAAGCGGCGTCCCCGTGGATCAGAACGGGCATAATAATCCCATCATCTTTGGCCCGGTGCCGGTTTTGTTTTGCGCGGACGATTCCCTCGACAACAGGGTCAACTGATTCCAGGTGGCTGGGATTTGGTGCGACCGTGACGATGACCTTCTTGCCTTCCTGACTGAGATAGATCCCGCTGGCACCCAGATGGTACTTGACGTCTCCTGTTCCTTGGATCGAATTGGGGTCGACGTTGCCTTCACACTCGGAAAGGATCTGAGTAATTGGCTTTGCAATGATATTTGCCAATACATTAAGCCGGGCCCGATGGGCCATGCCGATGACCACCTCTATCACGTTCTGTTCTGCTGCCAATTCCAATAGTTCCCGCAGAATTGGAATGATAGTCTCAGCTCCTTCACACGAGAACCGTTTGTGACCAACAAATCTGGCGTGCAAAAATCGTTCGAATGTCTCAGCCGAAGTGAGCATTGAGAGAATTCGACACCGGACTTCCAGAGTCAATGGCCAATTGTTTCGTCTGGGCTCCATTTGCATTTGAAGCCAGCTCTTCTGTTCCGGGTGTTGAATATTCATATACTCGACACCGATCTTGCCGCAGTAGGTCTGGTGGAGCGTCGCCAGGATTTCCCGCATTGTCGCAGTCGGGGTAGGAGCGTCCCCCAACGCAGCACTCAGCCCGCCGGTTATAAATCGACGATCTAGATCCCAGATCGTCAGGCCGTAATTGGTCGGGTCCAGCTCGTAGTGGTACAAGGGTTCACTCCCGAGCGGATTGAGGTCGGCAATCAGGTGGCCTCGAACGCGATAGGCGTTGATCAACTGCAGCACCCTGGCTTGTTTCTCTGTCTCTTCCCGATGGGAGCCCAGACCCAGCAGAGCAGGATTTCGATCAGGAGACCATCGAAAGGGGTGGTATGGAATTCTTAGATCGGCAAAAACTTGATCGTAGAAGTTCGCTTCACCCAGCAACAAGCTTTGAATCCTGGCCAGAAATAGACCGGATTCTGCTCCTTGGATAATGCGGTGGTCGTAGGTGCAGCCAATGACCATGACCTTGCTGATTCCGAGAGTCGTTAGAGTCTCCGGTGCCATCCCATGGTATTCGGCGGGATAATCGATTGCGCCGGTGGCCACGATGACTCCCTGGCCCGGCATCAGTCGAGGTAGCGATGTAACGGTTCCGACAACACCCGGATTCGTCAATGTGACAGTGGTCCCTTGGAAGTCCTCAATCTCAGCCTTCCCAGTCCTCGCCTTGGTAAAGATTTCGTTGGACGCTTGGAAAAACTCCCGGAAATTCATGCTGTCGACATTCTTGACGTTAGGAACGAGTAATACTCTTTGGCCTTCCCCTCGCTCCACGTCCACGGCAACACCCAGATTGACATTCGAATAGGTTACTTTCTGGGGAACCCCTCCTTCCGCGATGTAGGCGGAGTTCAATCCCGGAAAACTCCGAAGCGCCTTGACGAGGGCCCATCCAATCAGATGCGTGTAGGAGACACGAGCAGCGCCGATCAGGTCTAGATATTGATTGATCAATCCCCGGTTCTCGTCGATGAGTTTCACAGGAATCAACCGTTGCGACGTGGCGGTCGGAATAGAAAGGCTGGCTTCCATGTTACTGGCGATCTTTGCGGCGGCCCCCTTCAGAGCTGTCCAACCTGACCCAATTTGGCTATGGGCATCTCCTCCTTCTCGTCGGCCAGATATCTCCAACTTTGGCGTGCGATGCGCAGGTTCCTCTGTCCTGTCCGTTGGAATTGGCCGATCCTGCTGGGAGGGAAGTCCACCGGTCGCCACTCGTTCGAATGCCTCGCGCCATCTTTCGTCGACCAGGGAAGGATCTTCAAGATACTGGTAAATAAGCCCCTCAACAAAACCGGCGTTTGCCCCGAGAGTGCGGAGATAGTTCTGCCAAGCTTCACCCAGATTAGGAACTCTCTTTATCATGGGATTAACCTCATTTAGATGCTATTCTAGCCTACTTTGGAATTCGATCCCATCATGGATGTTTTAAACTGGAGATAGCGAAGCTGGAATTTGTCGCTGAACGCGCTTCCGAATTGGGTTTGGATGCGATAATTCCCGAATTGGAAGATCAGGAAGAGCAACCCAGGGGAGTTTCTGGCCGATTCATATACCCTAAGCAAATGGGATGGATTAGAGGCACCAGGTGAGCAAATCTTTTCTTCCTTTTGCCCTGGGGAAGTGGAAATCTCTTAGGCTCAAAGAGATCTGTGTGATTGAGAGGTAGCCCACTTGCTCGAGGTGTGTTAATTTCTTCAGTGATTTAGCTATTTTGAGGAGCTGGAGTCTCAGATGGCAGGGGAGATGCAATGACTTAGTAGGAAGACCAAGTAGGTCCACCCGAGCGTCCCAACGCCAAGAGATCGACGACCCGAGATGACAGATTTGAGTCCGAATCACGCTGAAGAAAAAATCACCACTCGAAAGTGCCCGCGGCGCATGGTCCAACTGCAGTTTCATATCGGAGGCCTTGATCAAGATGGGCAATTTTTTGAGGAGACCGTAACGACTCGCGACATCAGTGATCGGGGTGGTTGTTTTTGGTCATCGAAGTCGCTCAAGATCGGAACCACGCTGCGTCTATCTGGTCTGCACGGTTTCGTCTCCCTGATTCGGATTGTCTGGGTCCAAGAGAGGCCGGATACGGAAATTCACGATGTCGGCTTCCTCTTCTTCAATCCTCTCGAGAACTGATTTCCAAAACCAGGATGATAGTCATGAAACGCCCATTGGATTTGCTGTGTCTGGGAGAGATGTTAATCGACTTTGTGCCCGTCCCCGCCGGTTCTTCACTCAACCGGACCAGAAGGTTGGCCCTTGCTCCCGGAGGGGCTCCGGCCAACGTGGCAGTTGCAGCCCGGCGTCTGGGTTTGGGAACTGGTTTCATCGGTAGCGTGGGAGATGATCCATTTGGTCGGTTGCTCAGAGATGTTCTGCTTCAACAGGATGTTGACCTCAGCCTGTTTCACCTCACCCGGGATTCATTAACCCGCCTGGCTTTCGTTACCAACGATGCCGACGAACGACAGCGTTTCTTGTTTTACGGCAATCCGGGAGCTGATGTCCTCTTGAGGCCAAAGGATATAAGGGCTGGTTACCTAAAGAGCGCGCGGGCCTTTCACTTTGGATCGATCTCACTTATCCAGGACCCCGCCCATTCAGCTACTCTTGCGGCTATTGCGCAGGCACGCAGGTTCGGATTGATAATTTCCTTTGACCCTAACCTCAGGCCTCACCTGTGGCCCAGTCTAAGGCAAGCGAAGCGGCAGATCCTGAAAGCTCTGAAATTCTGTCAGGTATTGAAATTGAGCGATTCTGAATGGGAGTTCCTTTTCCCGGGACAAAGCTTCCAAACAGGTCTGGATCAATTGTGGGAAACCGGCGTCCAGTTGGTCGCCATGACGTTAGGGGGAAAAGGCGCGATGGTGGCCAATCGGCAAGCTATCGTCAAGGTCGAAGCTCTCCCAATTAAAGTGGTTGACACGACAGGCGCAGGCGACGGCTTTATGGCTGGGCTTATACTTGGGATTCTTCAGAAGGGGACTTTTGATCTGAATCGATTCGAACTGCTGGAGTTGACCCGGCTGGCCACAGTGGTGGGTTCACTAACCTGCCGGCGTGCCGGAGCGATTCCAGGCTTTCCATCCCTCCGAGAGGTAAAGGAAAATCTCCGGAGTTTGAGGTGAGAGCAAGACTGGGGCACAATTACTTGATGCTCCCTGGCCTGAAGCGGATCTTCCGGAAAGGAAGATACTGAAACCCCAGCGGCCCCAATTCGATCCCCTCGAGGTTTCCGCGGGTGACGACCGAATACTTGACTTGGAACAGGGGCACGAGAACACAGTCATTCAGAATCTGCCGCTCAATTTGCCCGTAGAGGACCGCTCGCTGACCTTCATCTAATACGGTCTGCGCTTCTTCCAGAACTTGATCGACACGTTTGTTTCTGTAAGCAAAGGGATTCCCCTTGCTCCTGGAATGAAACAGGCGATTAAGGACAGCCCCGGGTTCGGGGAAATCGAATACCTCCCCCAGAAGAAACATCTGTGTGCGTCCACTATAAATCTCAGCTAACAGGGCATTCAAAGAGGGCTCAATCCTCAGCTCAACATCTATTCCTACGCTCTTAAGGCTCCTTGTCAATCCCAACAACAAGCTCTCCCGCTCTTTTGAGACAGTCGCGTGCCATAAGCCTACCTTTAATTTGGCCCTGTACCGATCCCGCAAGGACTTCAGGGCTTCCCCGGCCGCACTTGGATCAAACGGATCAGAGAGTCGGCTTGGGCTGGAACCCAATAGTGAAAGCGGAAGCAGGTTGTAAAGGGCCGAGTAGTCTGCGTCACTCCCGATTAGTTCCTGCCGGTTTATCGCCAGCCCCACTGCTTTGCGGAAGGCT
>DATKMG010000264.1:0-10545 GCA_035541995.1 Terriglobia bacterium | reverse complement strand
ACATCTTACGCCGCGCCATGGGTAAGAAGAAGCCAGAAGAAATGCAGGCACAACGCGCAACATTTATCGCTGGAGCGAAAGCGAGGGGCTTCGGTGAGAAGAAGGTCGCCAAGATCTTCGACCTGATGGAACAGTTCGCCGGTTACGGGTTCAACAAATCTCACTCTGCGGCCTACGCCTTGCTGGCTTATCAGACTGCGTACCTGAAGGCTCACTACCCCGTCTGTTTCATGGCGGCTTTGCTCACTTGTGAAATCGACAATACCGACAAAATCGTCAAATACATCAATGAGTGCCGGGATATGGGGATCAGGGTCCTCCCACCCGACATTAGCAGCAGTCTATTAGACTTCACTCCAGCAGGAGACGACATTCGTTTCGGCCTGGCGGCCATCAAGAACGTGGGCTCAAATGCCATCAATTCCATCTTGGAAGCGCGGCAAAGAATAAAGACTTTCCGTGGCCTGTTTGAACTATGTGAACAGGTTGACCTGCGTGTCGTGAACAAAAGAGTTTTGGAGAGCTTGATCAAAGCCGGTGCTCTGGATTCTCTGGGGCATTTCCGTTCACAGATGGTGGCAGTAATCGACAGGGCGATGGAAACTGCCCAGCGGGTCCAGAGAGATAAGGAATCAGGACAACGTGGACTCTTCGGACTTGGTGCGTTGCCATCTCAACTTCACGATAGCCAGGCTCACATTCAAGAAATTCCGAACCTTCCGGAATGGCCCGAATCCCAGCTCTTGGGGTACGAAAAAGAAACTCTCGGTTTCTACATCTCCGGCCATCCTCTATCGAACTATGCAAAGGACTTGGAGGATTTTGCCACCGCCACGACAGAGTCTCTCGGAGAAATTGCATCGGGAACGGAGATATTTATAGGTGGACTTGTTAGCTCCTTGCGATTCTTAAAAACCAGGAAGGGAGACCGGATGGCGGTTCTAATGTTAGAGGACCTTGCAGGTAAAGTCGAGGTGGTAGTGTTCCCGGAGCCTTTTCAACGGTGCCAAGGTTTGCTGAAGGCTGATGCTTCCTTGTTTATCCGAGGTATGCTGGACGTTGAGGATTCGGGAGCTCGCAAAATCCTGGTGAACGACATCTACCCTCTTGAAGGCTTACGCGAACGTCTGGCCAAGTCTCTAAAAATCCGATTAAATTTGAATACCCTGAAGAAGGACACCGTGGGCCAATTACAGTCAGTTTTTGAGAGACATCCTGGAGAAGCCCGAATCATCTTTGAACTTGAATCTCCAAGGGAGTATCTGGTAACCTTGAAGCCTAACCAATTCGTGAAGGTCCGGCTAGGTTCTGAGTTTATCGAAGAGGTTGAGAAAATCTGCGGGGTGGGGGCTGTTCAATTATGAGCCACCCGCATTAGCAGACCTGGAAGTTAACGATGACCGATGAAGCTGGAAGCCAGAGGGAAGATGTTGTCGCTCTGGAAAAGCAAATTGAGGAACTCTCCCGCTTAGTTCCTGACGACAATACGGCCCAGGAACTCGAGCGCCTGCAACACCGACTGGAGAGACTACGCCGGGAAGTTTTTGCCAAACTGACTCCTTGGCAGAAGGTCCAGATTGCCCGACATCCCCAACGCCCTCACTTTCTGGATTATGTCCCTCTAATTTTCGAAGATTTCTCTGAACTGCACGGAGATCGCCGTTTTGAGGATGACTCGGCTCTGGTGGCTGGCATGGCCCGGTTTCACGGGAGCCCCTGCCTGGCGCTCGGAACGCAAAAAGGTCGGGACACCCGGCAAAAACTTTTTCGAAACTTCGGCATGCCCAAGCCTGAAGGCTATCGCAAAGCGATGCGACTGATGAAGCTGGCTGAGAAATACTCCCGCCCCGTGTTCAGTTTCATCGACACTTCAGGTGCTTATCCAGGGATTGGGGCCGAGGAGCGTGGGCAGGCCGAAGCCATCGCATACAACCTCCGGGAGATGGCACGCCTCAGGATCCCAATCATTGTGGTAATCACTGGAGAAGGAGGCTCAGGTGGGGCACTGGGGATCGGCATCGGAGACCGGATCTATATGACCGAGCACTCCTATTATTCTGTGATCTCGCCGGAAGGCTGTGCAGCCATTCTATGGAAGGATCAGGCCAAGACCGAGACTGCGGCCAACGCATTAAAATTCACGGCCGTAGATTTGAAAGGGTTCAACGTTGTCGACGATGTCATTCCCGAACCGTTGGGAGGCGCACATGTCGATTACAAACAGGCGGCATCTTTGATTGACCAGCAACTGCAAAAGGCTATATTGGAACTGAAATCGCTATCACCTGAAGAACTCATAGCACAGCGCTATGACAAATTTCGCGCCTTTGGAGCGGTCTTCGAAGCCTCGGGCACCATGACGGTACGCGATCGATGAAACCGGAAATCAAGAAACTAAAATCTTGCCTCTACTCCAAGTCGAGTGGTCCCACCGGATTCTTTGCACGGGAGTCTGTTCAGCCAACCAAGCAGGTGTGCGACCATCCCGAGAAGAAGATGAACTGGGCAATTGCCGTGTGTGCCGACTGCACCGTCTACCTCAATCGCACCATGTCCCGGGAACTCCCAACCCCAGCTGAAACACCGAAACGGAGATCCCCCAGAAAGCCCAAGCCAACAACGAAATTATCCTCCTGACAATTAGCTGTAGGGCCCGGGTTCTTAGCCTGCGAAAATGATTTCTGATGCCTCTTTGATCTTCCCTGACGCCATCGACATCACGACTGACCTGAATTACCCACCCATATCCGCTCTTTTTCTGACGGATAGAAACCCGAAATTCCCAGGGGAGTTTCGCTAAGAGTGAATTCAATAACGGACCAAGGCTCACATTCGCCAGGTCTTCAGTCTAGCTAGTGCCACAATGGTCACGAAATTGAGATTTTCATTCCCGTCTCAACCGAAAGCATATAGAATACATCCTAGCTTGCTCGAAAGCTTTGGACTATGAACTACCGTTATCGCCTGAGTAGTGTCTCATTTGGCGGTCCTTTGACTCCCGTTGTCAAGAACATCATCATTGCCTGTGTTTCTGTGTTCGTTGTCCAACTGATTGCTGGAAATTCCATCCTGGAGTTCTTTGCGTTATGTCCACTTCTGGTGGCGAAGCGATATTACTTTTGGCAGGTATTTACCTACATCTTTTTGCATGGGAGCGTCACTCATCTCTTGTTTAACATGCTCGCGTTATACATGTTTGGCTGCGAGATGGAGCGATACTGGGGTAGCAGGCGTTTCTTCCAATATTTCTTGATTACGGGTATCGGTGCCGGGCTCTGCGTGTTCTTGATCCCCTCGAACTACGCGACTTTCACCTTGGGTGCCTCTGGGGCCATTTACGGCATCCTTCTCGCATACGGATTCACATTTCCGGACCGGATTATCTACATGTATCTGCTCTTTCCAATCCCCGCCAAATACTTCGTCATGATTATGGGAGGTATAGTCTTTTTGTCGACGCTCTCCAGCGCCAACTCGGGCATCTCCAACATTGCACATTTGGGGGGCATGTTGGTGGGCTTTGTTTATTTGAAAGGCAGGTCAGGTAATTTGATCTACCAATTCAGGGAATCTTATTTCCAGTGGAAGCTTCGGCGGGCGAGAAAGAAGTTCATGGTTTATCTCAATAAGAAGGATCGCCAGAAAAATCGGGACCAAAAACCCACAATTCATTGATGCATTTTGCGGCCGACCTCCCTGGGCTGCCTCACTGATTCTCCGGCACCACGTAACTCGTTCGGGTGCGAACCTGGTAACGCGGATTCTTAACAACCACACGGATTTGATGAATTGAATCGTCTTGCTGGTGATACTTCGAGTAGTAAGCAAGGCTAAAAGTACTCCTCAATTCCTGGGCGACCCTGGAATACTGCCCTGCCAGATCAGCCAAGTCTGCAACGACAAACATCCTCCCTCCGGTTTGCTCAGACAGCGCCTGCAAGCGCTCAGTCTGAATCTGGTAAATTTCCTCTAGAAGCGTCAGGCTCTGTTTTGCATTATGCAAATAGGACGGAGGATCGCTGCTCCCTGGATTTCGGATATAGTCCTCTAAAAGGTCTTTTTCTTGGTCTTTGTTAAGAACAGCAATTGGATAAAGCACTGAATCGGATGCAGCCAGCAAACGACGCAGATCCTCAAACTTGGTTTTGCTGGAATTCTCCATGCCATCAGTCAATATGACAATGGCTTTCCTTCCACCTTTGACTTTGCGCAATTGACTGACGGATTGGGCTACTCCATCGTAGACGCGCGATCCCCCATGTGAATATGTCGATAAGCCATGAATCATGCGCTTGAGGACCTTTCGATCACTGGTAAAATCCTCCACTTGCCGAACGTAAAGATTAATCTCGTTCACAGCAATCCGGTCGTCAGGGCGCAGTTCATCTGTGAAGTTGCTGGCGGCCTTTTTGATTAGAGTGAGACTAGTACGAGTGCTGACGCTAGTGTCCAGCAACAGTACCAGATGAAAGGGGCTCTCAACCGGCCAAAAGGAAGAGATTTCCTGCGGAACATCGTCTTCGTAGACCTCGAAGTCTCCCCGAGTCAAGGCAGTTATATTGGTTCCGCGCTCATCCAAAACTGTGACGTTCAAAACCACCAGATCTACGTTTACTTCCAGCGAAAACTCACCTTCCGGTTTCGCCTGGCCAACTTGACTTTGTGCTAAGGCCGGAAGACAACCAAGCTCTATCCAGGTGAAAACATAGAATCCAATGGACCTTAGAAATTCCCGCTTATTCATATTTGATCCAGGCTGACTCGACCAATCCCACCCTCAATGATTATACAACGGCTGGACGTTGCCAAATAGTGAACGGATAATGGAAATTGAGAGCGGCGAGTACTGCGGGCTGCTGATTACCGATACCTGCGGGTCAAAACAAACCCCTCCGCCAGGAGGGATGTTTTATGACACTGAGGCCCAACGACATATTCGGGTGGAATGAGTCGCCGACCTTTGCTCGAATTACCTCGGCTGCAACGCACTTACCTGGGGAGGGATGGGTATCTTACCTGCATGAGCCAGGTCCCACTGCCATTTGGCCAATTCAGCCTTGAATGCTGCCATGTACTCGGGTCTCACCGGGGTCGAGGGCTGAAATTTCAAACTCAGGGGATTGACAAAGCGTCCCATGCGCGTGACCCGGTAGTCCAGATGGGGACCTGTAGCCAAACCGCTGGAACCTACATAACCAATCAGTTGACCCTGCTTCACTTCCGAACCTCTATGGATTTCAGGGGCAAATCCGGAAAGGTGCCCATACATGGTAGTGAGTCCATTTCCGTGTACAATTTGAATGAAACGGCCATATCCTTGTTTCCACGCTGCAAACTGAATCCGACCATTCCCGGCAGCAACCACGGGAGTTCCGGTTGGAGCCGCATAGTCCACCCCCAAATGTGGTCTGTAACCTTGAAGCAAGGGATGGAATCGGCGATGCGAGAATGTCGAACTGACCCGGAAGAATCGGAGCGGGGATTTTAGAAACTCCCGCCTCAACGAGTTCCCTTGGGAATCGTAATAATCGGCACGACCGGTCGGATCGACAAAATAGTACCCAGAATATTCCCTTCCGTTGTTGGCAAAATCAGCTGCCAGAATTTTCCCGTATTTCACAAACTTCCCGTCTACATAGAGCTTCTCGGCGGCAAGCCGAAAGTGATCGCCCTCTTGCAGCTCGGTATTGAAATCGAGATCCCAAGAGAATATCTCGGAAAGATCCAAAGCGAGCTGGTCTTTTTCGTCGAGTTCGTTAATGGAATGGAACAAAGAGCCGTGAATGCTTCCTTCAATGAAGGAAACCTGAGTCTGGTATTGAAAGGGGCGTAGCTCTGCTTTGTAACCTTCTTCGGTTCGATAAACGTTGAGATATTTGTCCAAGTCGACATCATACCGGAATCCCAGCAACGTGCCGTCTGCCAGTTTCTCTAATTCAAAATGATTGCCGGGGATCAGCTTTCGCAGGTTGTATATCGGTTTTGAGGTCTCGACTAGCTGATGGATCAAATCCTGCGAAAAATCGTAAGAAGCAAGAACATCACTGAAGGTCATGTTCTTCTTAATCGGACATTCTATCCTTAGAACCCGTGAGGTTGCGGACGGCGGTTGTTCGATGCTGGGGGCTTTCGGAATCGAGCTGACATCCTCCGAATATGGAGACAGGTATTTGGGCAAGCTGGCAAACAACGCCATTCCGACCAGAATCAAGTTTGTGATCACCAGTGGTTTATTTTCCTTATAATTCCAACTGTTCTTCAGTCCGAGTCTGAGTACAAGTCTCTTCCACATTCAAATCCTCCATGAGAGCAAACCGGGGGTTGAAACCATAATTATCACCTTGAAGCCAGCAGCAGGGGCTCAGACTAGCAGAATAGTTTTGGAAGCTCAAGGCAAATGCCCTTGCCTTAGAATGTGACAATTGACTAAATTCAGCCTCCCAAAACCACCTGCGGCGCAAGCCCATTACTTTTGAAGTAACTCTTCCAATGCGGACTCACTCAAAATAGAATACCGGTGGTGGTGACGGTGGATTGTCCCTTGCCGTCTTAGATTCTTAGCTGGCTTCAAGAGTGTGACAGGGACTAAGATTCCAGGAGGAATCCGTGCTATCGAGAAGGCTCCGCATATTTGATGTTTTTGTCCTGGTCCTTGTCGTTTTGTGTTTGTCCAAGGAAGCCCATGCATACGTAGATCCAGGCACTGGAAGCTACTTACTCCAGATCCTTGTGGCTGGGTTCCTTGGCCTTTTGTATGCGCTGAGACTTTATTGGACCCGGCTCAAGAATTTCCTGATTTCGAGAATCTCAAGGTCACCTAAGAAAGACGAGTAATGCCGTTTTCGCGCGCGACTCTATCCCTACCTGCTTCATTCCGAGATCCTGCTGGGTTTCTGTTTTATCGAGACGCTCAACTGCTCCGTCAGATCAATGCGGTTTACCAAAAAGACTACGACCTTTTCATACAATCCGGCTTATATGAACACCTGACAACAGCTGGGCAGTTGGTCGTGCATGAGGAGGTTAACCTCGATCAGGCGGCCACCGGTGAAGCATATAAGGTGCTCAAGCCCGATATTGTTGATTTTGTCTCCTACCCCTACGAATGGTGTTTCAGTCAGCTTAAGGACGCGGCTCTCCTCACGCTCAAGCTTCAAAGAGAGGCACTTAGCCGGGGGATGTGCCTCAAAGATGCAAGTGCATACAATATTCAGTTCTTGAAAGGCAGGCCCGTATTTATTGATACCCTGTCTTTCCAACGCTACCGGGAAGGCGAGCCTTGGGTTGCTTATCGCCAATTTTGCCAGCATTTTCTGGCTCCATTGGTGCTGATGAGCTATCGAGATTTCCGACTCAACCAGCTATTGCGGGTATACCTCGATGGAATTCCGCTAGACTTGACACGCGCGCTTCTGCCTCGGCGAACATTGCTACGATTTTCTCTCCTCATTCACATTCACCTTCACGCCAGAATCCAAGAACATTTCCTCAACAGAAGGACAAATCTTAAAGACCATCAGGTAAGTCGCAGGAACCTGCTGGGTCTGCTTGACAATTTGGAGTCAGCCGTAGCCAAAACCCGGTGGCCCTCTCCCAGGACTGAATGGAGCAATTATGACGCGGCTACCCTTTACGGACAGGAGTCATATCAGCACAAGCTGCAATTGGTAGCGGAGTTTGCGGATAGGGTCACTCCCAGACCCAGGATGCTTTGGGATCTGGGAGCCAATACGGGCACATATAGCTGGGTTGCCAGCGAGCGGGGAATTCCGACAATAGCGTTTGATGCAGATGCAGCTTGTGTGGAGTATCTGTATGGAGTGTGTGTCAAAAAGAATGAAACACACCTACTCCCTTTGGTTCTGGATCTTACGAATCCTAGTCCCGGCCTGGGCTGGGAGAATCAGGAACGAATGGCCTGGTCCGATCGCGGACCGGCAGATGCAACCATCGCACTGGCGTTGGTTCATCACCTTGCTATCTCTAATAACTTACCTCTCACGAGGATTGCCGAGTTCTTTCACACGGTCAGTCATTCGTTGCTGATTGAGTTCGTTCCGAAGAGCGATAAGCAGGTGGAACTCCTTCTCTCTCGTAGAATGGATACCTTCCCCGATTACACTCGACGAAATTTCGAGGAGGCATTCAATCGCCACTTTGTCATTGGTCGGGTCGACCCTATCCGGAACACGGATAGAGTGTTGTATTGGATGCAACGGAGATCGGGGTGATCAGGGTCAATCTCCCGGACTGTTCTTGAGTTACTAGGGAAACCCAAAATACCGCAAGACCCAGTTCACGGACATCCGGCCCTATTCCCAGACTGGCTGGGGAAACGGCATCCGGTATTTCGAGGGTAATCATGGTTCGAGCGGAGTGGCTAAAGAATTCGCCGGGAATTACCAAGGACTTTTCCTGAATGCCAGGCCTGTCAATTCCCCACTCTCCGGCAAAGCGATGGTCCACCAGAATTCGAATTCGTTGGTGTTCTACCTTATTCTTTACCCAATAAGGCATGACCTTGGATCTAAGCAACACAGTCCCCGAAGGAGGAGAATGGTCTACCGCCAGTGACGCTCGTTTCCCATCAGTCCAGGTAAAATCGCCTTCAGATCGACGGCTCCAACCATCCCCCAAATAGTTGCTACCATTTCCTGACCGATCAAGCCGAATTAGATCTCCCCACTTATATTGGGGCTTGTCGTTGAGCATGCGAAATTTGGCTAGCCTAACTCCCCCATTTGTACCCAAGACTGCGTAACCGTTTACGTCGTTGTGGCCTTCCCGGTAGGCCCAATCGGGAGTAACAGCTGAGAACCTCTCTACACTTCCGGACCAATAGGTTTCTGTAACGGCTCGAATAGTCCCATTGATGGCCAGAGCCAGATAGAGTGGCTGGGTTCTATCATTCTGGGGGCGGTGGATTCTCCCGGTCAGGTGAGTCAAAACTACAGGGGCTTGGGAGTCGTGACTGCTGAGATACCCCTGATGGTCCAGTTCCAGCGAGCCCGTGCTATCCTCGATGGGTCCTACCTTTTCTGCAGCTACACCCAGCAGTTCATGGTAGGGGCCCCTCTCGAAAAAGTCCCCCCGTTCAGATTCTTGACTCAAAAGCGCAAGCCTCTGCCGTATGGCCTCGACTCTCCCATGCAGGTCGGAAGGGAAAGAGAGGCTCTCCCCTTGCTCGGAAACGAAGGTCCTCTTACTCCTCCTGTGAGAAGCAGGGTCCAAAGCAGAGAAACCATCAACCTTCCAAGGGAGTTTCGCTTTCAGAACGTCAGCAATTGTCGGGACCGCATCAATGGTCTCGACATTTGCGTCGTCTATCCGGCCTCCCTTTTGGAAAGGTAACTTCACAAAGAAAGGTACGTTTAGAATATCGGGAAAATTGCTTTGAGTCACTTTGCGGCGGAAGTCGTTAAATCGGAAACTACATCCGTGGTCTGCTACGACGACAATCAAGGATTGGTCATAGAGACCAGTAGAACGGAGACGGGTGATAAGGGTGCCGAACAGCCGATCCACCAGTCCAACCTGCAACATGTGTCTTTGATATGCTTCAGCTACGGCCAAGTGGTCGCTCCCCCACTTATCCCATCGGGTGTCGTTGTCTTCCAGGAGCCCCCGGAGTCTTGTTGGTTCTAAAGTATATTTCTTTCCTGATGGTAGGAATTCCCAAGGGGCATGGGGCAGAAGAATATGCAAAAAGTGCAAGGTTGGTTTTGCAGACGGCGCGATGGAGTGAACGAATCCGGTGAATTCTCCAGGCCGGTCGGTCCATTTATTCAATTCACCGTATTCTTCAATTCCCTGTGCGTTATTGTCCATCGTATTTCCCGGGGCCACAAAGTTACCCCAAGAGGTTGAAATATCCGGGAGCCAATTCGTCATCTTCCTGGGAAGAACCACGTACAAGTAAAGTACTCCCAAGTCCTGCACCCAACCGCGCATTCGCTGGAAGGTTGGGTATTTTTGCTCTTCTTGGCATAGGCTCTGAGGGCAAAGGCGCGTGTTGTTTTCTTGAACATGGAACTTGTAGGTGGTGGCCAGCAGAGTAAACAGGTTTAGAGGATAGTCTCGCGCATTGGGCATGAGCCTGAGGGCCGGCTCGGGATAGAGACCGCAAAGGATGCTGGGAACCGAATTCAATGTTCCATCCGTCACAGCAGACGCATTTCGAAACCAGATGGCGTCCCTTGAAAACGTCGCAAAGTGTGGGAAATGTTTTGAGTCAATCTCCTCCCTCTCATCCATCAAGGAACTCAATGGGAACTCATCGAAAATGACCATGACTATGGAAACGGGTTGACCGATCGGGATTGATAACAGGGGTCCTGCTTTTCCGGCACCAAAGACTTGCTTGCGGATTGGCTCCTGATTCAAGAACAACAACGGGAACAAGAATACTGAGGGAGACAAGAAGAGCAGAGACCATCGGCGAGTTCTGTATTTCAAGTACAAACACGCGGCAAAGGTCCCGACGAGCAAGGAAATCAAACACCACGCCCATCCGGGGACTACAGCGACTCTCCTTGAAACCGGCAG
>DATKMG010000263.1:0-3666 GCA_035541995.1 Terriglobia bacterium | reverse complement strand
TCCTAGTTCTGCGGGGGTCCATCCCATTCCAGCATTCTGACTGAACGCAAACAAGTTCCCACTTGGCTCCTGCCGAAGCATTTCGGCACTTACGGGCACAATCCCACGAGGCCCTGCGGATTGGCTCTGCAGTTCATAAATCCCTTTCTCTCCGCTATCTAGAATCGTGTGCAGAATCCTGTTTGAATTTTGGCTGCTCTGGTTTAGATTGCTCATTTCAGCGCTCCTGGGTGAATCAATCGAAAGGTAACTGGCAGGTTGTCATCAACCTGCTGCCCTCAACAAGGATTGAAAATAGCAGAATTGATGATGTTTGTCAGGTGCTGGAAAAAAGTCGCTTCCATGAAAATGCGAGTCTTGGTAGCCACTACAAATGCTTTTGGTTTGTCGTTGGCTTTTCAGCACATATGAGAAGCCCACCATGAATTCAAATTAAGAATTCATCGTGGCTACCCTTGCTATTTTCATCCGCCGTGGTGAACTTGAAAAGCTCATGGGACACTTCTATGAAAATGTGGACTTCAAGGTGGGAGGCGCGCGTGTGACCGCCGTCACCCGTCGCGACCGTTAAGGCATTTAAGTGGGAGCCCCGCCGTCCCGACACCTGAGAAAGGTCATGGGAAGGTAGCGAATGACATCGTGGGCGAGTGGCAGAACTCGGAGTCGGTAACCAAACCGTCCCCCCTCACCCGTCCTCTCCCCCCGAATCGCCCGAAGTGTGCGATTCGGGGGGAGAGGAGAAACTCAGCTGGAACGCAGACCCAAGGCAGCGCGAGTGGCTCCTGCCCCTCGCTTGCCTTGGGCTAGTTTCTGAAGCCCTCTCAGGCCTTTCAAGTGGAAGCAGCGGCCTCCTGCCGCTGCACTCCTTGAAAAATGTTCAAGCTCTTTCGCCCATCTCGTGGGCTGGATGCTCTTTTCATCTCTGATTGCGCGCCGATTTGGCGCATCGATAACTTCCATGTACTACCTGGCTATTGATTCAGGAACCACCCAGAGCCGGATCTGGCTGATGAATGATCTTCAAATTCTAAAACGAATTAGTGTCCCTGTGGGAGTCCGTAACAGCGCGATTGACGGGCATAATCGGGCGCTTTTCGAAGGGTTGGCCAGTGCCATCACCGAAATCAGGAATTCGGCAACCCACTCACAATTACCGCAATTTGCCGTTGCAGCCGGGATGATCACATCGAACCTTGGAATATGTGAAGTAAAGCATGCGTCTACCCCGGTCGGGATTGAAGGACTCTCTTCAGGAATTACGGTCCGATCGTTTCCAGAATTCGGACAGATCCCCTTTTACTTCATTCCTGGCGTCCGCTCCGGCCCAACGCAAGCTGATTTTAACAATGCTGATGAGATAGACATTATGCGCGGCGAGGAGACTGAGGTTATGGGCTACCTGTCCGATTCGGGCAAGCCCCGTCCTCTCCTCTACGTCCACTTGGGTTCCCACACCAAGCTGATCCGGATCGACGATTGCAGACGGATCGCCGGGAGCTTAAGTACACTGGCGGGAGAAATGTATGCTGCGATCCACAAAGGCACAATCCTTCACGACTCTTTGCCGGTCGATCCAGATTTTGAAATAAAGGAAGAATCTTTATTGCCCGGTTGGATTTCCTGCCGAAAATACGGGCTCAACCGTTCGCTCTATTTGGTAAGAATCCTCCACCTGCATTCGGGATATTCGAAAGAATTCCTGAATTCCTTCCTTTTGGGGGCAATCCTCAGTGAGGATTTCCGATGCCTGGACAGCCTTCGAGCCAGGTATTCCATCAAGGAGGTGGTACTAAGCGGTTTGCCTCATCTCCAACCTGGCTGGTCTTTCTTCTTGAAGTTCTTCGATATCTCGTACCGGATGCTCACTGCAGAGGAAACTGAGGGATTGTTCCTGAAGGGGGCCTTTCGGATTCTTTCCCTCCGACTAGGTTTCTAGCGCTTCTTGCCAGTCCTCAGAGCAACTCATTGAATCAAGTATCTCAAGCCTCCATATCTGACCCGATCGCATCATAGAATATGAGTGAGAATGTTATCAGGAGTCGACAGACATGGGGACCTTTTTACCAATAAAAGGAACTTCTGTATCAAATAGGACTGAATTCTTGCCGGCTTAGAGGCTATCTTTTGAATAATGAAGAAGCTATTGGATTGGCCAGCCGATTGCTCGATAACGAAACTGGTGAATGCGAACGATGATGAGTGGACAGAATAGACTATGAGAAAAACAACCTCTAAAGAAGCCAGAAAAAGACTCGTGAATATAGAAGCTCCAAAGCAGCCCCCCGTGTTGGACGACACTGCAATCCGGGAAATCCTTCGAAGTACCTGCCGCGAGTTGGAATTGGAAGAAGATATCTCGGGACTGCTCATGGCGGAAAATATCAGGGTTTTGATCGTTCAGACGGTGGAGGTCCCGTCGAAGGCCATTTGGGTCACTCCTGAATACCTGAGAGAAAAAACTGACCTTGTTTCTCTCTGGGGGATTTATGCCCAGAGGCAAGTTCTCTTATTCGACCAAGACTCTAGAACTTCGGATGATTGGAACGAGCAACCTCTTTGGTAAGGCCCTTTTGTTTAGTTCCATTCACTTTGCTTTTCTTGTGCACATGGCAGTGTCCACATACGTTTAGACGCCGGCGTTGAATCCCGCAGGATGATTCCTTCCCGTAAGAAAATATTGAGATTGATCGATAAGGGGAACGGATGGAAAGTCTCGTCTCTTGGCTCAAGAATGTCCTGGCTCCAAGATCGAGAGTCAATGAAAGGGAACCTAGAATGGCGCCATCTGGAATAACCGTACTAGTTCTTGACCATTCTAAATGGGTGTATTCACGCCCAATCGGCCGAATGCATCCTCTCGGGACGATCACTGCAGTGTCGGCGCCAGGCCATGCGGATGCAGTTCATATTCTCGAGACACTCACTCCCGAGTTTATCCTCGTTGAACATCAGGATGGCAGCGTTTCTCCCCTCGAGTGGTTAACCAAGGTACACAGACAATCACCCCGGGTGCCTGTCGCTTTGATTGCGGGAACCGGTGGAGAACAGTTGCTGGTTGAGGCGCTCCAGGTTGGTGCAGCAGGCTGGAATTCCAAAAGCAATCTGGACCATTTTCTGAAGCCTGTTCTGCAAAACTTTCTTGTGCTGGCAGGCAAAGACGGCCAACATCACGGACTGGTAGGATATTTGATCGAACACGAAGCCCACCTTGAACTCGGAAACGATCAAACGTTGTTGTCTGTGATATTGGGGGTCCTTCAGGAAGAACTTCTGATCAGAAAACTTTGGAGCCAGTCGGAATGCATTCACGCAGGAATTGCTCTGGGTGAGGCGCTGATGAACGCACTCTATCACGGGAATCTGGATGTCAGCTCAATTCTCCGGAATTCAGACGAGCGTGCCTACCTCGAATTGGCAGACACCCGTCGCAGCCAGTCGCCATATAAAGACCGCCGGATTCACGTGAATGTGCGGATTGATGATGAGCAGGCCACTTTTGTGGTCCGAGACCAAGGGGCTGGCTTTGACATTATGTCTCTTCCGAACCCTACAGACCCTGCTAATTTGGAAAAAGGAAGCGGAAGGGGCATACTTTTGATGCGGTCCTTTATGGACGAAGTGCGCTACAATGCCGTCGGCAATCAAGTCGTCATGATTAAGAGGGTC
>DATKMG010000262.1:0-3747 GCA_035541995.1 Terriglobia bacterium | reverse complement strand
CAAGCCAAAAGAAAAACGGCTGAAACTGTCACCCCCCGATGCCATGCGGGCCAGGCCTACGCTGCCCGTCAGGTAAGGCCTCAGCCACGGCTGCTCCTCCAAGAAGTACTCGCGCGTGAAATCTCCGTGAAACAGGTCCATCGTCATAGGTTGAGGAAAAACGACAGGAGTGGGCGACAAGTCCCCGGTCCCGAGCGACAAATGCGACTTGGCCCTCATCCAGCGAAACTCGATCAGAGAAAGCTCGTCGAATCGAACACCAGCGGAAACGCCGTAGCTTACGGAATCACCCAGCACCACCTTCGGTCCGCCCGAATGCCCCTCTTGCTGGATTTCATAGCTTCCTCCAAAACGGTAGCCCACCAGCGGAGTGACCTCGAAATGCTGGGCCAACGCCACAGATGGGAGACAAAGAACCACAGGAGAGATCAACCGGAGGAACCCCCGAAGATCTTTCACCACAAAGGCACCAAGACACCAAGGGAAACCCGGCCTTCTCAATCTATCTGGCTTCATCGGCTTGCTCACTCTTGTCACTCTCTTTCGGTGAATGTCCTGATGTCAGAAGCCTAAGTCCCGAATCCAGCCGTTGCTTCAACGACTAATGTTCATCGGTGTTCATTCATGGCCTTATGTAGTCGGTATTCTTCTCGGCGCCTCTGCGTTAGGATTTTGGCTGAAGCCGAAGGCCGCCTTTGGCCCTGGCGGTGAAGATTCCAGTTTGGTTCTTTTGGATCTCTTTAGGGAAAGTTCCTCAGGGGGCCTGTCTTTCTGTCTCGGACTCGCTTTGACCGCCCGCAGTCTGAGGGGCAGGAGAACTCACGGAATCGTGTTCCTTCACCCAAGCGACCAGGAGGGTATAGCTCACTCCCAGTATGACCGGTCCTATGAAGAGACCGATAACGCCAAAGGAGACAATCCCCCCCAGCACGCCGGCGAAAATCAGCGGGAGCGGAAGGTTTGCTCCTTTGCGAATCAGCATCGGCCGCACGAAATTATCGATGCTCAAAACGAATAGGGACAATATCAACAGGATAGTCCCCTGAACAGAATTGCCTCCCCAGTAGAGCCAGATGATAGACGGGACCATCACGAGAATGGGACCAATTTGGGCAACTCCCAAAATAAACATCACGGCGGTTAGCAGTGCTGCTAACGGTACGCCGGTGGCGGCCAGGCAAATTCCGCCCAGGAAGGATTGGACCAGAGCGGTGACCACGACGCCGAGTGCGACTGCCCGAATCGCCTGTCCGGCTAAGTGAATCACCTCCTCACCTCCGTCTCCCATCAGCCGGCGGGCGAAGCGCTGGAGGCCGTGGTGAGCGACTTCACCCTTGGCATATAGGATAGCAGCCAAGACTACCGTGAGCAGAAAATGGAGAGTCATCTTGCCGAAGCTTCCCACCTGTGCTGCAAACCAACTCGCGGCTTTGCCCAAGTAAGGAGCCAGATAGGACACAAGCTCTTCGGGGCTGGTCGCAGCAATCTCCTGCCACCGCCCTGCGACTTTTCGTCCCATCAGAGGCAGTTTTTCCACCCAGGCGGGAGGAGGAGGCAGCGTGTGACTGCTTAGCGATTTCGACCACTGAATGACGGGGTTGGCATTTTCTACCAGCGTTGCAATGGCCAGGGAGAGGGGCACAATCAAAGTCAACAGTAGCGCCACTGTCATGACAACCACAGCAAGTCCCCGCTTATTCCAAAGTCTCCCCTGCACCCGAAGCATCACGGACCAGGTAGCTACGACAATCGTCCCTGCCCACAGGGATGCTGCCAGAAAGGGACTCAAGATCCAAAAACTTCCTGCGATGAGCACGGCGATAAAGAGCACCTGCAGAATGATATGGGTCAAGTCGCGCGAAGTGGTTTTCAAGGGATCTCCTTGGTTTGACATCGTACTCCTCTGCAAATCCCCCCTCGAGGGGGACTGCCGCAGGCTGCGCGCGTTGTCCCTTTATCGAGAGCACCGGTCAGTTCAGAACAGAGACAACCCCCTAGCCCCCTTCAAAGGGGGAATCGGATGCATTTTCATCCGCAGTGATCCGTGGGTTATGTCACTCTTCGGCCTGTAACACCTTCCTGGCTTCCGCCAACTCCTTGAGCTGTTTTTCACTTACCTCGGGATATTTTAGGTCGAGCGAAGCCAGCGCATCAATGATCGCGGCGGCAACGATCACTCGCGTATACCATTTGTTGTCGGCCGGCACGACATACCAGGGGCTTTCCTCGGTCGCGGTCTGACGAATCAACTCCTCGTAGGCTTCCATGTAGTCCTTCCAGAAACCGCGCTCTTTCGCATCCGATGCTGAAAACTTCCAGTTCTTCTCAGGCATTTCCAGCCGTTCCAGGAAGCGGCGCTTCTGTTCCTTGCGCGAAACATGAAGAAAGAACTTGCGGATCAGGATTCCGTTCTGGCTCAAGTAGCGCTCGAAGGAGCGAATATCCTTGTAGCGCTTCTCGAAAACATCCTTGCCAATCAGTTCTGGGGGGATCTTCTGTTTCTCCAGAATCTCTGGATGTACGCGCACCACGAGGACCTCCTCGTAATAGGAGCGGTTAAAGATGCCAATGCGGCCGCGTTCGGGCAGATGCTTCTGGCAACGCCAGAGATAATCATGGTTGAGGTCCTCTGTAGAAGGCGCCTTGAAGGAAGCGACCTGGCAGCCTTGCGGGTTGATCCCCGACATGACGTGCTTAATGGTGCCGTCTTTGCCCGCGGCATCCATAGCTTGAAGGACGATCAGCAGGGCCCAATGGTTCTGGGCATACAGCATATCCTGCAATTCGGCGAGAGCTTCGACGCCGGTTTGCAGGGCTTCTTTAGCCCGTTCCTTGTCTTCGGCAACCAGTTCGCCAGTGTCGCCAGGGTCAATGTCTTTGAGGCGGAACTTGTCTCCGTCGGTAATGCAATAGGGGCGCGAAAGTTTACTTGCATGCTTGATGACCTTTTCAGTTTTCATGGGGTGATTGGTTCCTCTCTTTCATTTAAATTGGCGTCGCGATGAAGTCAACGGGACGCGGTCAGAATTAAAATAAAATTCCGAATCCAAAGACGGGTCCACAGTCTCCTCTCAAGTGATCGAAGGGCGCAACCTCTATTAGATGCATTCCGATTCCGGTTTGAAAAAGCAAGCCCCAAGCTCCCTTTGGGCTCTGGAAATTGGACATTCTGAAGCGGCATCATGCCGCCGGATCTCTCCAAAAATAACGAAACTCCAGAGGCCACTTTTTAGGCTGGATGACTTTTTCATCGACTGTGCTGTACGCGAAGAGATCGTGCGGCACTCTCATGAATTCATAGCCCTCGAAGCAAGATCAAGATGACGATTGAACGTGGTTGGACAAGATATGCTCTCTCCTGGACCTGAGGTGCTTCGCCTAAAGACCAAATGTCATCGGGAGTGTCCAGGGAAGTATCAATCCAGCGTTGCCAGCCCGCAGGAGATGTGTCCGGCAAGGGAGGCAACTCAAACGAGAGCGCCTCCCAGTAGGCATTGACCATCAAGTGTACCATGAATCGACTCTTCAGGCTCAACGCTGTCAACGCCAGAGACCGGGAATGGTTGCCCCAATCGGGCTGGTTCAGCCGCGCTCCGTGCCATTGAATCCGTCCGCGTTCGAGGAGTTGGTTGAGAGTCAACCCTGGATCCTCCCGAGACAAGTCGCGTCGTTGCCGTGCCTCAATCAAGTGTTTGACAAAGCGGTGGACGTCGGCATTCTTGCGCAGGAGGTCCCAGTCGAACCAGC